>NZ_CDRRGL010000177.1:0-3124 GCF_977041755.1 Slackia sp. | reverse complement strand
TTCGGCCGCGGCAAGGTGCTCAAGGTCGATGGCGACTCGCTCGTGATCAAATTCGCGCGCACGGGCCAGACGAAGACTTTGCTGAAAGACTACGCGCCCATCGTGAAAATCAACTAAGCCGCCATGCTTGAGTGTGTTTGTGGAAAAGGGTCCTTCGGGACCCTTTCTTTATGCCATGAAATAGACTGCAAAATGAATCTTAGATTAAAGAAACGAAGCTATACAGCGTAAAATAGAGATAAACTATACGTTGCAGCCTGGGATTTTGCAAAATGGTTCTCATATTGTGCCTCGAAGGAAGAACCGTCCTTTTGCATGATGCATTGATAGGAAAGAAAACGACTATCGCTTGCGTGATTCGCTCTTGCTCGCCGCCCGCACGTGTCGAAGGCCCTTTGCGGGCCGTCTGAATTCGTGCGCTACAATGAAATGCGTCGCGTTTCCGACGCAAGGGGATGCCAAGGGGGTTTCTGTTTTGGGCAGTTCTTGCAATTCAAATATGACCGTCGATGTCGTTATCGTGGGTGCCGGTCCCGCGGGTATTTTCACGGCGTTGGCGCTTCTGAAAGATGCTCCTTCCATGACCATCGCGCTTGTGGAGAAGGGCCTTCCCATCGAGCGGCGCAATTGTCCTAAGGCGAAAGTGGGCCATTGCGTCGGATGCGAGCCATGTCGCATTACGACGGGCTTTTCGGGCGCGGGCGCGTTTTCCGATGGAAAGCTGTCGCTCTCGCATGAGGTCGGCGGCGACCTGCCGGAGCTTATTGGGGAAGATGTGGCGCAGGCGGCTATCAAGCGGGTCGACGACGCGTATTTGTCTTTTGGCGCCGACGAACATGTCGAGGGCATCGACAATCCTGGTGAGGTCAAAGACATTCGTCGCCGTGCGATTCAGGCGGGTTTGAAGCTCGTCGATTGTCCCATTCGCCACCTTGGAACCGAAAAGGCGCAAGAGATTTACGGTCGCATCGAAGACCACCTATGCGATGCCGGTGTGAAGCTGTTGTTCGAAACGGAATGTACCGACGTGATTATCGAAGGCGACGCCGCGACCGACTCGGCTGCATGCAAAGGCGTTCGCGTGCGCACGCGTGCGGGCGAGGAGTTCTCAATTATCGCCGAGAAAACCGTTGTGGCGACGGGCCGCCGCGGTGCCGATTGGCTCGAGCGCCTCTGCGGCGAGCATGACATCGAGCACGCGCCCGGCCCGGTCGACATTGGCGTGCGCATCGAGATGCGCAACGAAATCATGGAGCGCGTGAACAATGTGCTCTACGAAAGCAAGCTCATCGGATACCCGAATCCGTTCCGCAACAAGGTGCGCACCTTTTGTCAGAATCCTGGCGGCTTCGTGAGCCAAGAAAACTACGATGGCGGCCTGGCGGTGGTGAACGGGCATTCCTATAAGGAACGCAAGTCCGAGAACACCAACCTCGCGATTCTGTGTACGCACAACTTCCTCGAGCCGTTTAATCAGCCCATCGCGTATGCGAAGAAAATCGGCGAGCTGTGCAACGCGCTGGGCGCGGGCCATATTCTGGTGCAGCGTTTCGGTGACATCCTGGACGGCAAGCGTACGTGGCAAAAGGAATTGTCGCGTTCCAATGTTCGCCCCACGCTACCCGATGCCGTCGCGGGCGACGTGACCGCTGCGCTGCCGTATCGCACGATGACGTCGATCATCAACTTCATGCTCGCCGTCGACGAGGCGATTCCTGGCTTCGCGTCGGCTGAGACTCTGTTGTACGCGCCCGAGCTCAAGTTCTACAGCAATCGCGTGAAGATGGATGCGAACTTCGACACCAACATCGCGAACTTGCACTGCCTGGGCGATTCGAGCGGCTGGACACGCGGCCTGATGATGGCGTCGGTCATGGGCTGCTTGATGGGCGAACGCCTGGCGAGTGGGGCGTAGCGTTCATTTGTGGAAGGCGCCCAGGGCGGCCCGCGGAAAACTACGAACGATTGCAGAAAGCCGCGCGGAAAAGGCACTCTGGCGCGTTACACTTGCAGTAACGAGAGCTGCCCGTTGTGTTCGGTGGGCCTCCTGAAGAGAAGGGACGTGCCATGCCTTTTGCCGATTTGACCCTTGAGCGCTACTCCTGCCGCAAATACGAGAAACGCGCTGTCGAGCCCGAGAAGCTTGATGCCATTCTTGAGGCTGGGCGCCTTGCCCCCACGGCGTGCAACAACCACCCCGTGCGCGTTTTGCCGTGCACCACGCCCGAGCTGCTCGAGAAGGCTGCCGCGTGTCAGCCGCGCTTCGCGCGCGACGGCTCGATCTTCGGGGCGCCTGTGGTGTTGCTGGTGTGCGGCGTGGACGAAGACGCGTGGGTGCGCCCGTACGACCAAATGAATGCGGCTCCTATCGACACCGCGATCGTGTGCGATCAGATGATGATGCAAGCGACCGAGTTTGGCCTGGGCACGTGCTGGGTGTGCCATTTCAATCCCGAAATCGCACGCGAGCAGTTCGACCTGCCCGAAGGCGTGTATCCGTACCACATGCTCACCGTGGGCTATGCGGCCGATACCATCGCCTCGCCCGAACGCCGCGCCGAGCGCACCATCGCTCGCGAGGATTTCCTGCTGTAGCAGCGGGAATTGACACAGAAAAGGGCGAATAACGGCTTCACGCCGGGTGCCCTTGTCGAAGGCCCCATGGGTTTATGCCCGTGGGGCCTTGCTGTGCGGTATGCGGTATCTGCTTATGTGACTCGAGAAGTGCAGCGAGCCTGGGTGGGTGGATAGACGCGGCCGCTGATGCTGCGTTTGGCTGGGCGTTGTCGCGCTACCTCGTGAGCGGCGCGATTGCGCGCACCACGGCGTCGGCTGCGCTTGCCGTGGCGGCGGAATCTTCCACGCGCATCACGATGGAGCCGCGGAAGCCGTATTCCGTGATTTCCGAGAAGAACACCTTCGGGTCCTGCGTCACGGGTGAGACGCTTTCCGCTGCGGCCTTCGCGCGTTCGGCGATTTCTGCCGCAATTTCATCGAGCTTGCTCGCGTCTCCCGTCGCGCAGAACGGCACCTTGAATTGCTCCGCTGGCGGAAGCTGTACGAGCGACGTTTTCGAAATGACCGAATTGGGAACGATTACGGTCTCGCCGAGCTTCGTGATGAT
>NZ_CDRRGL010000176.1:0-3220 GCF_977041755.1 Slackia sp. | reverse complement strand
AACCGTGCAGAAATTCTCGGAAGACTGCGTATACGAAGATTGGAAAAGCGCAATAAAGCAGCTCACCGAGAGGGGCAAATAGATGGCTTCACGCCTCGAGAATTCGGCGCGAAACGTGTTGGTCGCGGTGTGCGGCCAAGCATTCTCGATCATTCTTGCATTCGTTACGCGCGGCATTTTCGCGCGTCAGCTCAGCCTTGAGTATATGGGCTTGGAGAACTTGTTCTCAAACGTCCTTACCATTCTTTCGCTAGCCGACTTGGGTGTGGCGAGCGCGATCATCTTCGCGCTCTATAGGCCTTTGGCCGAAGAGAACCATGAGCAGGTTCGTGCCATCATGCGCCTGTTCAGAAACGTGTACGTGATTATTGGCCTGGTCATTATCGCGGCGGGCTTGGCTCTTACCCCGTATATCGACGTGCTTATTAAAGACACGCCCGACATCCCGTATTTGAAGCTGTACTTCTTCATGTTCGTGGCCAATACGGGTATATCGTATTTCTTCTCGTACAAGGGCTGCCTCATCGCCGCCGACCAGAAGAAATATATCGTGTCGTTGAACCAGTATGCGTTCCAAATCGTGATGTGCATTGCGCAAATCGCGGTGCTCTTCGTGACGCACAACTATTTCCTCTTTTTGTGCTGCATGATTGGCTCGACGCTTTTGCAGAATATCTCGATTTCGATTATCGCAAATCGCATGTACCCCTACATTTTGAAGGGGAAGGGCAAGCCGAAGGTCGACCCCGAAACGATCGACCAAATCAAGAAGAACACGTTCGCCATGGTGCTGCATCGTGTTGCCGGCGTTGCGAACACCCCCGCAAGCAGTCTTATTCTGAGCTCCTTTGTGGGCATTCATGCTATCGCGCTGTACGGAAACTACATGCTCGTGGTGAATTCCATGACGCGCGTCGTCGATCAGATTTTCGATGCCGTCGTTGCGCCGCTTGGCAACTTGGGCGTCACCGAATCGGGCGAGCGCCAGTATCAGGTGTTCAAGACATGCTTCTTCGTGAATGCATTTATCGCGGCGTTCATTTCGATTCCCATGTTGTGCCTTTTCAATCCCGTGATCACGCAAATTTGGCTTGGTCCCGATTACGCTTTCCCCGAAATCGTCGTGGTGCTGATTGTGCTTTTGTTCTATTTGAAGGAAATGCGCTGCGCCGCCCTCTCGTTTACGAGCGCGTATGGCCTGTATTGGTATACGCGATGGAAGGCGGTTGTCGAGACGGTCGTCATGCTCTCGTTGTCGCTTCTGCTCGTTTTGAAGTTTGAAGTCGCGGGCGTTGTTTTCGCCGGAATTATCAGCACGACGTGCGTCTCTTCGATTTACGAGGGCTACATGCTGTTCAAGCACGGTTTCAAGAAGTCATCGAAGCCGTATTTCGCGAGGTTCTACCTGTATGTCGGCTTCACGGCGATTCTTGCGCTGGTGGCGTGGTTCGGCTGCGCCGCCGTGCCCGATTCGCTTGGCATGGCGGGAATCCTGGTTAAGCTCGTGGTGAGCGTTGCCGTGCCGGTTCTGGGCTTTTGGGCGGTTTTCCGCAAAACGCGAGAATTTGCCGAGCTCAAGTCGATGATGATGCGCATCTTTGCGAAGCTGCCGGTTCTTAAACGTTTTGCCAAGTAGCGTAGAGGCATTTCGTAGAGGCGATGGGATAGTCGAGGGTGCCGACGTTCGTGTCGGCGCCCTCGCTGTTTTTTGTGCGCAGAAGAGTGTGCGTGCTCATTGGGAGGGCGGAGGGCGATCTGTCTTTTCGGCGCAACACCAGCGAGGTTCGTTTATGATGGTCCCAACTGAAAGAGGAGGTTTTGCCATGGCTGTCAAAATGAAAAATGCGCTTGTTGGAAGCGTGGGATTATTTGCAATCGCAATGGCCTTCGCGCTGCTCGCGATTCCTCAAGTTTCATATGCCGACCAGGCTGTCGATGAAAGCGACGCCCTGGCTGCGGCCGATGAGGCCAGGCATGGCTGGGTCCGAGACGAATCGGACAACTGGCTGTACTATGACGCGCAAAGTAACCTGTATGCGGGCTGGCTCAAATATGGGGGCGCGTGGTATTGGCTCAATCCCGAGACCGGCGTTATGGCTGTGGGCGTTGTTGAGATTGACGGCATGGGCTACCACTTTGCGCAATCGGGCGCGCTCACGTATGGATGGGAATTCGATAACGGTTCCTGGTATTGCTCGAATGGCTCGGGCGTGCTTGTGAACGGCTGGTACTCGTATAACGGCGGCTGGTATTACTTCCAAGAGGGCACGTATGCGATGTACGAGGGCATGATCGATTTTGGCGGGCAGCTGTATTGGCTCAAGCCCTCCGCTTCCGGGCGCATGGCCGTCGGTTGGGAGCTCATCGATGGCGACTGGTATCACTTCAAAGGCTCTGGCTGCGCCGATTCGGCATGGCTTGAAGATGGCGGCGATTGGTACTATTTCGATCCCATGACCCATGTTATGGCTACTGGATGGCTGCAGCTTGGCAGCGATTGGTATTACCTTTCCGACTCCGGCGTGATGCAAACGGGCTGGCAGTTTATTTCGGGGACTTGGTACTACTTCGATGGCTCGGGCATTATGGCCGCCGGTGACTGGTATCGCATCGGCGGTACGTGGTACTACTTCCATGATTGGGGCGGCATGGCTACCGGCTGGCTGCAGCTTGGCAACGATTGGTATTGGCTGCGCGACTCGGGCGCCATGGAAACTGGCTGGGCGCAGATCGGCGGCGCGTGGTACCATTTCGCGAATTCCGGCCTTATGTCGAGCAACGGTTGGGAGAAAATCGGCAGCTCGTGGTACTACTTCCGCAGTTGGGGCGGCATGGTTTCGAGCGAATGGATCAACCTTGGCACCGAAGGCGACGACCAATGGTATTACCTCAAGTCGTCGGGAGCCATGCAGACGGGCTGGTGGCACAACTCGGGCCACTATTACTATTTCGGTTCCAATGGCCTTATGACGTCCGATTCCACCTCTCCGAGCTATTTGGCGGGCGAGAACAACCGCCTTTCCGACATGCGCTCGCGCGGGTGGTATGTGAGCCCGCTTTTGGCCGATGAAAACAACACGCGCGAAGAGCGCATCGAGGCGATGATTTCTACCGCGTATGAGTACTACGGCGATACGTATAAAGCATGCTATAGCCAGGCCCCTGGTGGCTATGTCGACTGCAGCGGCCTTGCGATGCAGGGACTGTATGCGGCAGGTTT
>NZ_CDRRGL010000175.1:0-3245 GCF_977041755.1 Slackia sp. | reverse complement strand
TCGGGGCCTTTCAGCACGCATATCACGCCAAAGGCCCTTGCAATAAGCAGTGCGTCAAACGCCGCCGCCGGGATGCCCTTCTTTTCGCAACAAGCGCGCGATGCCTGGACTTCTTCAGTATTGAGCGTTGCAAGAATGCGGTCGGCCTCGCCCCTATGCGGGGTAATAACCGTAGAAAGCCCCGCGACGAAGCGCTCGCGCAGCGCGGAAGCGCCCTCGTCGGTTGCAAGCGCCGCAAGCCCGCCGCCATCGACAAGCACGGGCGCCTGCGTGAGCCTAAGCACATCGAGCACCGTTGCCTTCGACGCATCGCTTACGGCAAAGCCGCTTCCTACGATAACGGCGCACGGGCGCCCCTCGCACGCTGCATGACGATGCTCCGCAAACGTGTCGACGGGTTGGCAAACGCACGACGGCTGCACCACGCGCAGCGCGGCGGCGGTCTCGAAGCTTGTGTAGGCGCGCACATAGCCTGCGCCCATGCGCGTCGCAGCCATTACGGCAAGCACACCCGCACCTGCATAAATCGGGTCGCCCACGACGAGCTCGCATAAACCGCGCGTGTACTTATTATCGCCAGGAAGAAGGCCTGGCAACAGGCGCGCGGCTTTTTTCGAAGTAATCGTCTTCATGGTTCGCCCCCCCCTATTCGGACACCGGTTCGCCAGCGCCCTTGGCCTCGGCGCTCGTTGCGGTTTGCTCGCCTAAATCGTCGAGCATGCCACGCATTTCCTTGAACTGCTGGGCAAGCTCGGCTTTCACGTCGCGGCGCTTTTCGCGTTCGGCTTGCGACGCCTTCGTGATGGCCACGGCGTTGGCCACCGCGACCGAATGGGTATAGGTAATTGACAGGGGCGCATCAACAACGCCCTGCTCTTCGGCGATGCGGGCAGCAGCGCCATGCAACGCAATGGCAGGTTTGCCGTGGGAATCACGCACAACCTCGACGTCGCGCATGCCTATGCCGCTTGCCAAAATGCCGGTGCCGAGCGCTTTGCACACCGCTTCCTTCGCAGCGAATCGGGCGGCGTAATGCGTCGCCGGATTGCCCTTTCGGTTGCAATAGTCCTGCTCAGCATCGGTAAACACCTTGTGCGCAAACGACGGCGTGCGATCCAAGATGCGCCGCATGCGTTCGATTTCGACGATATCTACACCCAAACCAACCGACACAACACCCTCCTTTTATGCGCATGGTTTTCTGCATTCATCAGTTTAGCCAATAAAGAAGGCGTGCAAAAACGCTTCACAATCCACGCGTCAAGCCATTGCGGGCAAACGGGCCCGGCCACCATTCACGCTAAAAGTCAGCGAGCGCGGGCCCGGTGCGCCAGGTTGCCCCGCCGCATGGCCAAGCGTACTTCGGTACGCGCCGTGCCATGCACAAGGGGCAAGATGGCGTGCCCGGCCCGCGCGCAGCGTCGGCTTCATGCGCCGTTCGGCAGAACGGCGCAATCACCCTACTCGACCGTGACGCTCTTCGCCAAATTGCGGGGCTGGTCGACGTCGCATCCGCGAGCGATTGCAATATCGCGGGCGAACAGCTGCAGCGGCACGCTCGCTGTAATGGCGCTGAAGCAATCGCGCACCTTCGGAATATATATCACGTGGTCGGCATGCTTCTTGATTTCCTCGTCGCCTTCGGTGGCAATCGCCACTACAAGGGCGCCGCGGGCCTTGCATTCCTGAATATTGGAAATCACCTTGTCGTACGTGGGGCTCTTCGTGGCAACCACAATCACGGGGAAGCCCTCGTCGAGCAGCGCGATGGGCCCGTGCTTCATTTCGCCCGCGGCATACGCCTCGGCATGCAGATAGGAAATTTCCTTGAGTTTCAGCGCGCCCTCGTAGCAAATGGTGGAGCCAATGCCACGGCCAATGAACAGGGCATTCTGCGCATCTTTGCATGCGAGCGCCGCTTCTTCGATAGCGCTCGTGTCGGCCAGGATTTGTTCAATGTGCTGTGCGGTATCGGCCATCTCGCGGAACAGCATGCGAATTTGAGCCGTCGTAAGACCGCCGCGCAGCTGGCCGAGCAGCATCGCGAGCAGCGTGAGCGCCGCCACCTGGCCTAAGAAGCTCTTCGTTGCCGCCACGGCGATTTCCTTGTTTGCCTTGATGTAAATTACGCCGTCGCTCTCGCGCGCCACAGGGCTGCCCACCACATTGGTGATGCCGAATACCTTCGCGCCCTTGATGCGTGCATCGCGAATGGCGGCCAGCGTATCTGCCGTCTCGCCCGATTGGGACACGGCGACTACAAGCGTTGAAGGCGTGATGATGGGGTTGCGATAGCGGAACTCGCTCGCCACCTCGACCTCGCAAGGAATACGGCTCCACGCCTCAATAAGGTTCTTCGCGATAAGGCCCGCATGGTAGCTCGTGCCACATGCGATGATATACACGCGGTCGATGGCTGCCAGTTCGTCGTAATTGAGCGACAACTCGTCGAACTGCAAATGGCCGTTCACCATGCGGCCGGCAAGCGTGTCGCGAATCGTGCGCGGCTCCTCGTAGATTTCCTTCAACATGAAATCGGGGAAACCACCCTTTTCAGCTGCGGAAACATCCCAATCAACATGCGTGACGGACGGGTGGATTTCGCCACCTTCTTGGTCGAAATACTCAATCGTCGACTCGCCGTCCGTAAACGTGAGCTTCGCGAAGGTGTCGTCTTCGAGCACGACCACATCGCGTGTCTCGTCGATGAGCGCCACAATATCGCTCGCGACGAGCGCGCCGCTTTTGCCCTGGCCCACCACGATGGGCGAATCTTTGCGGGCGCACACGATGACGCCCGGCTCGGCATCGCACACAACCGCGATGCCGTACGCGCCGGCCAAGCGATAGGTCGCCTGGCGCACAGCGTCGAGCAAATCGCCGTCGTATGCTTCTTCAACCAAATGGGCAATGACTTCGGTATCGGTCTCGCTCGAGAACACATGTCCGCGACCGATGAGTTCTTCTTTGAGCGTGGCGTAGTTCTCAATGATGCCGTTATGGACCACGGCGATATCGTTCGCACAGGCCGTATGCGGGTGCGCGTTATTCTCGCTCGGTTTACCATGGGTCGCCCAACGTGTATGGCCAATGCCGCACGTGCCATCGATATCCATGCTCTCAACCATGGCCTCAAGGCCGGCGACCTTGCCAACCTTGTGCTTCACGTTGAGGCCCAGCGGCGTTTGCACGGCGATGCCCGCCGAATCGTAGCCGCGGTATTCCATGCGCTTCAGGCCGCGAAT
>NZ_CDRRGL010000174.1:0-3253 GCF_977041755.1 Slackia sp. | reverse complement strand
ATTACCACCAACGGCGGTATGAGTCAGCGCGAGATGAATGGGCATTTGACCGACATTGCGAATAAGCTCGGCTTGAAGACCATCGCGACGAACGACTTCCATTACCTTCGCCGCGAAGACGCTCGCGCGCAAGATCTTATGCTGTGCATTGGCACAGGCTCGCTCATGGACGACGAGAACCGCATGCGCTTCGCGAACGATCAGTTCTATATGAAGACCGAAGAGGAAATGCGCGAAGCGTTGCGAGATTTCCCCGAGGCGTGCGATACCACGGTGGAGGTTGCTGAGAAATGCAATGTTGTGCTTGAACGCGATTCCATTCTGCCGCGCTTTCCCCTGCCTCCGGGATACACCGAAGAAACGCTGTTCCGCAAGGAATGCGAAGATGGCCTGAAGCGCCGCTATGGCGAACCCATTCCGAAAGACGCGTGGGATCGCTATATGTACGAGGCGGGCGTTATTATTCAGCAGGGCTTCCCTGCGTACTTCCTCATTGTTCAGGAATACATTCGCTGGGCGCGAGAGAATGGTATTGCCGTAGGCCCGGGCCGTGGCTCGGCCGCAGGCGCTATTTGCACGTATGCCATGGGTATTACCGACCTTGATCCCTTGCCAAACGGCTTGCTGTTCGAGCGCTTCCTGTCGCCCGAACGCGTTGAGATGCCTGATATCGACGTCGACTTCGAGGACGAGCGACGCCAGGAAGTCATTGAGCATATCAAGGATTTCTATGGCGAAGACCACGTGTCGGGCGTTATCACGTTCGGCAAGCTACAGGCGAAGAACGCCATTCGCGACGCGGCTCGCGTGCTTGGCCAGCCTTATAGCGTGGGCGACCGATTGTGCAAAATGGTCGGCGACGAATTGGGCATCACGATCGACAAGGCGCTCGATGCGAATCCCGATTTTAAGAAGGCTTACGACGAGGAGCCCGAAACCAAAGAAGTCGTCGACGCTGCACGCTCGATTGAAGGCAATGTGCGCGGCGAGGGCGTGCACGCATGCGCGACTATTATTTGCCGCGACCCCATGGCCGATCATGTTCCCATGAAGCGCGATACCAAAGGTGGCGGCATTATTACGCAATATGACGGTCACTATACGCCTGACCTGGGTTTGCTGAAGATGGACTTCTTGGGCCTGCGTACGTTGGGCGTGCTTTCGCGCGCGTGCCGCAACGTGAAAGAGCGTTATGGCATCGAGCTTATTCCCGAGCAGATTCCTACCGAAGACCCAAAGGCCTTCGAGCTTATGCGATCGGGCAATATGGACGGCTTGTTCCAGGTTGAGGGCGCGTTGTATGTGAGCTTGTTTGGCAGGCTCCCACCGCACCGTTTCTCGGACATCGTCGCATCGATTGCGTTGAACCGCCCGGGCCCGCTCGAGTCTGGCATGGTTGACGACTACATCAAGGTCGCGAGCGGCAAAACCGCCGTGCATTATTACGACGAGCGCCTGCGCCCGGTTTTGGAAGAAACTTACGGCACCATGGTCTACCAAGAGCAGATCATGCAGGTGTCTATGGTCATGAGCGGCTTCTCGGCAGGCAAGGCCGACAAGCTGCGTAAGGCTATGGGCAAGAAAAAGCTCGACGTCATGATGAAGCTGAAAGACGACTGGTGCAATGGCGCTGTCGAAAACGGCTATTCGCTCGAGATCGCCAACCAAATTTGGTCTGATGCCGAGAAGTTCGCGAAGTACGCGTTCAACAAATCGCACTCTGCCGCATATGCGATTCTCGTTATGCGCACGGCGTATTTGAAGTCGCACTACCCGAACGAGTATATGGCCGCAGTGTTGTCGAGCTACATGGGCAACGCCGACAAGCTTATTAAATACATCGCGAGCTGCACGCATTCGGGCATTCCCGTTTTGCCGCCCGACGTGAACTCTTCGAACCTGGAATTCACGCCGCTTGACGAGGGTATTCGCTTCGGCTTGGCCGGCGTGCGCGGCGTTGGTGGCGCGGTTGCCGAAGCTATTATCGCCGAGCGTGAGGCAAATGGCCCGTTTACGAGTTTGCACGACTTCGTGAACCGACTCGATACGAAGTGCTACAACCGCAAAACGCTGGAAGCGCTCATTAAGTCGGGCGCGTTCGATTCGACCGGATACACGCGTAAGCAGCTCATGTATTTCATTGAGCAAACGCCGCTTCTGGAAAGCGCGTCGAAGCGTCAGAAAGACCGCGATGCGGGACAGGTGAGCATGTTCGACATGTTCGCGGCCGATGACGATTCGGGCTTCGCTGAAGACATTCCCGCACCCGATGGTGTTGAGTGGGATAAGCGCACGCTTTTGTCGTACGAGAAAGAGATTCTGAAGATCTACGTCTCGGACCACCCGCTGCGACAATACGAGGCAGCCTTGCGTCGCATCACGAAGTTCCGCCTGGGCGATTTAGCTGAGCATAACGGCGATATTCCGTCGGCGACGTTCGCGGGCCTTATTACGAGCGTGCAGGTCAAGCTCACAAAAAAGGGCAAGAAAATGGCGAACTTCGTGTTGGAGGATACGTCGGGCCATTGCGAAGGCGTGTGCTTCAAGTACGACGATTTCGCCGATGCTCTCGAACAGGACGCCATCGTGAAAGTGCGCGGCAAGTTTGAGCACTCTGACCGCGGCGACCAGATTATGGCATTCGAGGTGGAGCGCTTGGCGTTCGACGCGTCGCAAATGGGACCAAGCCAGCTCGAGATTCGTCTTTGGGCGAGCGAGATGAACGCATTGCGTTCCCAGCAGCTGCAACAGATTTTGCGTAGTCATCCGGGTGACGATGCGGTGGTATTGTTCATTCGCCAAGCAGATGGGCGTAAATTCCGTGCTGAACTGCCTATCAAGGTCGACTTGACGAAGAATATCATCTATTCCGAGTTACTCGATTTGTTTGGGCGCAAGGTATGGGGGTCGAGCGCCGCATAGGGCATACGAAAAAAAGAGGAGGGCAATGCCTTCCTCTTTTTTTGCCCCGAAGCCGCCGAGTGCGGCATGGTGGCGCGTGGACCACGGCTCGCTACCGCTCGCTATGCGCTCACCTGGTCTCGCTTGGCTTTAGCGAAGATAAAGTTTGAAATCGGGCAGTCCTTGTTCCGTCATGCCACACTCGGCGGCTTCGGGGCCAGGACAAGCGCCGAACGTTGGTGGTTAGAGCGTTCCGTTGCGGCGCGCTTCTTCGACTTCGGCGATGGCGTCGGCGGGGGAGTACTCGCAGGTTCCGTCGCCGACTTTCAGCACTTCGAGGGTGTCTCCCGGC
>NZ_CDRRGL010000173.1:0-3257 GCF_977041755.1 Slackia sp. | reverse complement strand
TGGAAGGCCATGCGCCTGCTCGGCATCGAAGACTTGGCGCAACGCACCTACACGAAGCTTTCCGGCGGCCAGCGCCAACTCATTTTGATCGCGCGCTGCCTAGCCCAGCAGCCAAAGCTCATCATCATGGATGAGCCCACCGCGAGCCTCGATTTCGGCAACCAGCAAATCGTGCTTTCGCGCATGCGCGAGCTCACCAAGTCGGGCGTGAGCGTGCTCATGGTCACGCACGACCCGCACCACGCATTTTTCTGCGCCGACCGCGTGTTCGTGATGCAAGAAGGCCGCATGATCGCCACGGGAGCGCCGCATGACGTGATGACGAGGGAGCGCCTCGAAGATATCTACCGCACGCCGCTTGACGTAATCGACGTCGACTTGCGCAACGGCGCCGAAACCACCGTCTGCGTTCCTTTATAGGCGGTGCAATGCCCAAAACGAAAGGAATCAACATGCCCCACAACCCCGTTGAATACGACGCCATCGCCGAGCAGCTGTTCGCGCCCGTCTACCCCGTGATCGCCCGTACTATCGCCGAGCGCGCAAAGAAGCGCGAGGGACGTCTGCTCGACGTCGGATGCGGCGGCGGGCACCTGGCAATTTCCGTGCTGCGCGAGGGCGCCTTCAGCCATCTGACGCTGCTCGACGAAAACGCAAAAGCGCTGGAACTCGCCAATGCCCGCGTGCGCAACGAGTTGGCGGGGGAGTCGTGCGCGCCAGCCACGCTTTCGCTATGTTGCAGTGATATTTGTGCACCTGACCTGGCTGAACGAATCGATGGGCCCTTCGACTTGATTGTCTCCCGCGGCAGCATGCCATTTTGGGACGACCAGCCAGCAGCTTTCAAGAACCTGTACAGCCTGTTGGCCCCGGGCGGAGTCGCCTATGTTGGCGGCGGCATGGGGTCATCTAAGTTGCGTCGCTCTATCGCAGCGAAAATGGCCGAAATTCGTGCTCAAAACGGGGGAGAGGGCCCGAGCATGTTCGATTCATCGAAATCGAAAGCCCTCAAAACCGAGGATTACGTGGCGCTTTTCCAAGAAATGGGCGTGAACTGCATCGTTATCGCCAACGACGAGGAAGGCCGCTGGTTCATGCTCGAAAAACCAGCCGAATAAGCAGGACGGGCAGAAACCGCGGATAAGGCCGCCGAGCGCCTGCTTGGCTACGCGGGCGCTCGGAGCCGCCATTCGCTCGTTGCGCCGAAAAACGGCGAGCTTGCAAGCGAAGTTAGCGCCGCGAGCAAAATGGGCTGCGGTATTTCAACGTCGCAGCCCATTTCGGTAATGCATTCCGCAATGACGCGTCCGCGCGCCACCTCGCAAGATACCGCCGGAGCACCCTCGTCATTTTTTTGCGCTGAGCCTTATATACCTTCGACCAAAGCTCTTTTCCGCCGATGTATCTTCCGCCTATTCCTTTGGGCGCGTAACCGTGCACATTTGCAAAGCTTCGCCGAAAAGCCTGCCTGAGCCGGCTTTCACCGCGAATCGCACCTTTTCGGGGTCGCCGACAACACTTCCTGCCAGCATTTCCACACCCCAATCGAACAGGAACGGCGACATAACCACTGACGGCCCCACAAATATGGTCGTACCATTCTTCGTAAGCTCAAGCAGACGCGGCGCGGTTTTATTAATTATGGTCACGCCCGTGATGAAAGCATAATCTGAGGCGGGCAGCACGTACTCGCATGCGGGGTCGGGCGTGTCGATTGGGCTCGTGCAATTACGCTCGAGCACTGTAAGCTGGGCATATTCACCGATTTTGGCCACGTTGGGGAAGTGGCCCACCACCGTGACGCGTGCATCTTTCTGCGCACTGATGCGGGGACGATACATCTCGAATGCATCGATTTTGCGCGTGGTGCCGTCAGGCAGCTCAATCGGCTCATCGTAGTGAGCCCCCAAAGGATCGAGCAATTCGGGCCGCGCATACCACGCGTTGAGCGCGGCGACGCCCAGGCTGGCCTCCTCGAAATTCCAAGACTTGGACAACTCGGCGACGTCTTTCAGGCGCAATCCGCGCAGGTCAAAATTGTGCGTGCGCCTGCCGCCGCCTTTGCAGGTGAAGCTTACGCCCATGCCACAATCGGCCTCCATGTAGCTCCAATGCATGCCCAAGCAATAGTCGCGCACATAAATGTTGTCGGGCATTTTACCAATCAGGTGGTTGTAAAACTTCCACGGAGTATCCCGGCCGTGGGTTTCAGGCAGAGCGATGATGCGTTCTCCCGCGTTTTCGACAGTGCGAATGCTTGTAGGACAAGCCATGTCGGCCTCCATTCCGCGGTTCGGAATGCCGAACAGCGCAGGTCGTATGCTCCACAGCGCCCCAGGTCGGCAACGCGTCGAACATGGATGTATGTCACGTTTCATTATAGAGCGCTCATGGCGATTTATTCGTATTTCAGGATAATTTTTATTCTCGGGCAAGGCAGATTGTTTTCTTGCGTAAGACCGATCGTTTCCCGTATAAGGCTGATCGCTCTTTCCCGTGTGAGGCCATGATCGCTCTTTCCCAGGCAAGGCTCTATGCAAGGCTGATCGCTCTTTTCATGCGAGACGTGCAAGACGATTCATTCTTATCTCGAAACCGGCCAGCCCCATGCTTTTCAATCTCAATTGTCCATAAATATGCAATTGCAGACATTTGATTTTGTTCTCCCAGATCACCCACTATGAAGTCGCCCTTCTTTCACGTCAAACCAGCGCTCTATCTTGAAAACGCGCCGTTGGGAGGCAACGACCAACGTCATCCAAGAACGCGCCCGACGCGCGGCTACTTCACACAAACGTATATTTCTCTCAATCTTAGCGAGAGCAAGCTTTCAAGAGGCGTTGCGGCGATATAATTCTTCCTTGTCAGTTCTGGCACAACCAGATACGGAAGCGCGCTTGGCGCGCATGCGCACGTGAGGGATAGGCGGTTCGCGAGCGATGTGGGCATACCGCCCAAACGCGCCGCGGCTTTTTGCCAGCGGCTCGACCGTCGCGACAAAGGAGCCTTCCGTGTGGGCAGTCCTCGTTAACACCATCGCCATTATCGCAGGCACCACTATTGGTCTGCTCTTGCGTCGCGGACTTCCCGACGCCATCACCGACGCTGTCATGAAAGCGCTCGGCTTGTGTACGATCGTCATTGGCATTCAGGGGACCATCGTCGAGCAAAACATCTTGCTCCTCATTGTCGCAACGGTTATCGGCGTGGCAATCGGCGAAGCGAGCGACATCGACGGCCACGTGAATCGCTGGACC
>NZ_CDRRGL010000172.1:0-3295 GCF_977041755.1 Slackia sp. | reverse complement strand
TGCGCGATATCGTAATCCCCGATGACCTGCAGCACGTGATGTCGCTCGAGGCCCAGGCCGACCGCGAGAAAAACGCGCGCATGACAGTGGCGTCGGCCGAGGCCGATATGGCCGACATGCTGGCTGAGGCGGCGGCCGTGTACGGCGACCCGTCGGCGGCGCTGCGTCTGCGCACCATGCTGCAGCAATACGAAACGGTGAAGTCGTCGAAGGGCGCGGTGGTCACGGTTCCCAGCGCGCTTTCCGACAGCCTGGCCGACGCGATTGACAAGGAAGGGCAGCGATGAGCGAAACGCAGGCAGGCAATCTTATGGCGGGTTTTCAAGTCGACCATTCGAGCGGCTTGCCGGTATGGATCCAGGTGAAAAACCGCATCGCGTATCTCATCGGGTCGGGGAAATACCTTCCGGGCGACAAGCTGCCTACGGTGCGCGCGCTGGCGGTCGATTTGGATAGCAGCTACAACACCATCAATCGTGCCTATATGGATCTGGAGCGCGAAGGCTATATATCCACGCGCCGCGGCAAGGGCACGTTCGTGCTGGAACAGAAAGAAATCGGCGCGGCGCGCGCATACGACACGCCTGTCGAGTTGCTGGTAGACGACATGATTCGCGGTTGTATAGAGGCGGGCCTTACCGACGATGACATCACGGCGCTCGTCGATGAGCGCCTCGCACGACGTCGCGATGGACGGTAGAAAGGTTTGCATGCTATAATGCGGCTCGACGGCAGCTCGCGTCTGGTAGCTCGGGCAACGCCGTTGGCTATGAGAAAACGCTATCGTCTAACGACGGTGGCGTTTCTTTTTTCACCATGAGCTCGGTACATCGTAGCGTACAATAGCGTAGCTCAGCGGTTTTGGCCTTATGTGCCGGGCAACGCCCTCTCTGCGAGAGAGGAGGTGATGCCCTATGGTCGAATTATTGATGGAATTGCTTAAGGTTCTGACTGAAATTGTCAAGCTCGCGGCTGCTATCATCGGTCTGTCCAAGGCACGTAGCACTCGCCCAAAACGCAAGAAGAGCCACCGCCGTTAAGCGGTAGCTCCACTCTTTGCTATAACGGCGTTGCCTAGCTCGCCAGCGTGAGGCTTGCCGCTGAGTTCATTTTATCACCTGCCACATTCCAAGATGTGCAGCTTTCCAGCTATTTTCTCGGCCCTATCTCTCCATTATTCCAAAAATAGAAGAATCAATTTGATTGAATGTCGCAAGACATTGTGACAATATGACAAATAAGGATTTGGCCAATTCTTATCAGGCGCGCCGTTGTCGGGGGATGGCGGTGCGGAGGTGCGGCTCGCGTGAGCCGCAGGGGGATATCCGATAAGAATGAGCATGTCGCAAGGGGTTTTGGGGAACGGCCGCTGCCTGGACACGGGCGCCGCCGCATGCGCGCTATGCGCCAGCCTCGCCAATGCTTACGCGCCTCATGCAAAGGGGATATCCTGACGCTATCTTTGGAGGAGGAGAGATGTCAGGAGCACACAGCCCGAAAGGGCTCACGCGCCGCAGTTTTCTCAAAACCACAGGCGCGGCAGGCGTTGCCGCTGTGGCTGCAGGGACGGTGACGCCGCAACTCGCGGCGATCGCCGAGGGCTATGAGCCTGGGCAGCCCGAAACTCAAGGTGAGCAAATTTTCCGCGGTGTTTGTCGTCCGAATTGCTTCGGCTTCTGCCACCTTAACGTCCATGTGCGCGATGGCAAGGTGGTAAAAACTTCGCGAGCGGAATACAACGAGAGCTGTTATACGCGCATTTGCCAGCGAGGCCTGTCTCACGTCCAGCGTATTTACGACCCGCAGCGCCTGAAGTATCCCATGCGCCGCGTAGAAGGCACCGAACGTGGCGCCGGGGAGTGGGAGCGTATTAGCTGGGATGAGGCTCTGCAGGAAATCGCCGACAACATCAAGGAAACGCAGAAGCAGTATGGCGAAAGCGCCCTGGCATTCCTCACTGCCTCGGGCAACCAGGCCGTCGCAATCACAAGCGCGTATTCGCGTCTGACCTCCTTGCTCAACGCGAGCTCGGTCATGCCTTGCCTCGATATGGGAAGCTACTACGGCATGGCAGCCGTGGCCGGCAACTATATCAGCCCTCTTATGGGCATGGGCATGTGGGAAGGCAACGAGCCGACGGACGCAAAAAACGCCAAATCCATTGTGGTGTGGGGCGCGAATATTACCGATGCCCAAATTCAGAATTGGCACCTCGTCAAAGAGGCGATGCAAGGCGGCACGAAACTTGTGGTTATTGATCCCACGTTTACGCAAATCGCCGCCAAGGCCGACAAATGGATTTCTGTGCGACCCGGCACCGATACGTTGCTGAAGTACGCTCTGATGAACATCGTGCTCGAAAAGGGCGCCCAGGATGTTGACTACCTCCGTGACCATACGGTTGCCCCGTTCCTCGTTCGCGAGGATACGGGCAAGTTCTTGCGTCGAAGCGATATGGGAATCGAGCCGACCGCGACGGGAAAGATGAACCCAACCACTGGTCAAGAAACCATGTACGATCCGTGCATGGTTCTCGTCGCCGGCGAGCTCAAGACGCCCGAGGAGGCTTCGACCGCTGCCGAAATCGAGGGGTCCTACGACTTCGAGGGCGTTAAATGCCGCACGGCGTATGAGCTGCTGAAGGATGAAATCGCAAAGCATAACCCCGAAGAGGTCTCCAAGCAAATCGAGGTTTCCGTCGATGAGATCTACGCGCTTGCTGATATCTGTATCGATGGCCCCGTATACCATTACGAAGGGTACGGGCCGCAAGCGTACAACAACGGCGCGCACACCACGATGGCTGGTCTCACGCTTTGCGCCCTTCTGGGCAACTTGGGCAAGCCAGGCGCATCGTATGGCGCCTATTGGACATACGGCATCGTAAACAATCCGGCGTACACGGCCCCGAACGGCGCATCCACCGGCCTTTCTATCCAGAGCGTCGATTTCAAAAATGTTGTCGAAACTGGAAAATTTGGCGGCAAGGACGCCTCGATCAAGATGCTGTGGGTCTATTCCGCCAATCCCGTCAACACCCACACCGATACGCATGCCTGGACCGATACTATCATTCCCGCAATGGACTACATCGTTGTGGCCGACTCCGTCATGACCGATACCGCGAAATACGCTGACATGGTGTTGCCGATCGCCCAATGGTTCGAGCTCGAGGAGGTTTCTAACGCGGGCCAAACGTCGAGTCTCAATTACAACGAGAAGGCGATCGACCCGCTGTATGAGAGCAAGCCCGATCCACAAATTATTTCAGAGCTCGCGCAGAAGCTGGGGCTGG
>NZ_CDRRGL010000171.1:0-3296 GCF_977041755.1 Slackia sp. | reverse complement strand
CGCCGTCTTCGAGCCCAAATCGACACGAGCCCACACATTGCCCGCATCAACGGAATTGATGGCATTCTGCACGTTCTCGACGCATTTCTCGCAGGTCATTCCACCAATCTTCAAATCGAGCGCATGCTTGTAGTTCACCTCGTTCGTATCGCTCACGCGCTGCGCCTTGAATTTCTTCGACGAGTCTTTCGCACCGCCGCCGCAACAATCGTCCTTCAGCGAAAACACACGATACATGCGTCGCGCGGCGAAGACCATGCCCACGACGATAACCGCCAGCAAAACTGCCGTCTGAACATTCATGCCTTCCATATGTAAATCTTCCTTAACATCGAGTTTACTTTCATTGACTTTCGCAAAGTGTAACACTACTCTTACTTTTACAAAAAGTATGCATGAGCGAACATTGTTCATGCATAAACGCATTCGCGATTCGTCGCGATTCGAAGGAGGACAAACATGAAGAAGGCTACATTCAACACCCTGCTCGTCGGCGGCGGCTTCCTGCTGGGAACCGCAGGTATCAAGGCGCTTACGAGTGCGCCCGCAAAGAAGGCCTATGTGCATGGCATCGCATGCGGCCTGCGTGCAAAGAACTGCTATCAGGATATGGTTGAACAGGCAAAAGCCGAAGTCGACGATCTGGTCGCCGAGGCCACGTACCTCACGAGCGACGCCAAAGCCGCCAAGGCCGATTCCGAGCCTTCCGCCGAATAAAGCCTTACGGCATTCGTCATGAAGTTCTCGATAATCAAAGAGATCCCTGGCAGGGCCCGCCTGAAATTGGCGGGCCCTGTGCCTGAAGAGGACCTCGACGCGCTTATCAAACTCACCAAAGAAATCGACGGCGTGCGCCGCGTGCAGCTTTACGGACGCATCGGTCAGATGTCGGTCGACTTCGAGGCACCCAAACGCACAAACGTGCTCGATGCGCTCTGCGAAATCAACGCCGAGAAAATCGCCGATGCAAAAACCGGCTATTCCGTGCAATTCGAGCCGCGAACGCATGCACTGTTCATGAACCTGGCTGTTCTTATTGGCGCCCGCTATGCGCGCAAATGGTTCTTGCCCGCGCCCATTCGCGCCGTGTGCACGGTAGTTAGCTTCCTGCCGTTCTTGCACGCCGCGCTGTTCGAGCTGTCGCGCTCGCGCCTTACCGTACCCGTGCTTGACGCATCGGCAATTGGCATTTCGTTCGTGAAACGCGATTTCGACACGGCGTCGCAAACCATGTTCTTGTTGAACGTGGGCGAGCTGCTCGAAGATTACACGCGCGCCATGAGCGAAAACGAGCTCATCAATTCACTTCTCGACGTACCCGACAAGGCGCAAAAAGTGATTGGCGACACCGAAACCAGCGTTCCGGCAAGCGAGCTTATGCCTGGCGATTTGGTGGCCGTGCGCACTGGCATGTCTATTTGCATCGATGGCGTGGTGGAACATGGCTGCGCCATGGTAAACCAAGCCACCCTGACAGGAGAGCCACTCGCGGTCGAGCGCACCGTTGGCGATGATGTGTTCGCTGGCACCGTCGTCGAAGATGGCGAAATCTTAGTGCGCGTGCGCGCCAATACGTCGCAAACCAAGCTTCGATCGATCGTTTCGCTCGTCGAAGCCGCCGATTCACTGAAATCGGAAGGCCAATCGCGCATGGAAAACCTGGCGAATAAAATTGTACCGTGGAACTTCCTGCTCGCAGGCCTTGTAGCACTCACTACGCGCAGCCTTGTGAAAACGTCGGCCGCGCTTATGGTCGATTACTCATGCGCGCTGAAGCTCACTGGCTCTATCGCCGTAATGACTGCCATGAGCAATGCTGCCAAAGCCGGCGTCATGGTCAAAGGCGCGAAATACTTCGAAGCATTCGCCAAAGCGGACACCATCATATTCGATAAGACGGGCACGCTCACCGAGGCACAGCCGAAACTCGCGCGCGTCATTCCCACCGACGGGTGGAGCGAAGACGAAGTCCTGCGCTTTGCGGCATGCTTGGAAGAGCATTTCCCCCACCCCGTCGCCCGCGCCGTGGTTGCCGCCGCCCAAGAACGAGGGCTTGAGCATCGCGAGCGCCACGCGGCCGTGGAGTACATCGTCGCACATGGCATCGCTTCGGCACTTGACGGCAAACGCGCCGTCATCGGGTCGGCGCACTTCGTTTTCGAAGACGAACACGCGCATTTGGACCCCGAAACACTTTCTCGCGTCGAGACCGAAATGGAAGGCCTGTCGCCTTTGTTTTTGGCCGTCGATGGCGAGGTCGTAGGCGTGCTGGGAATTGAAGACCCCCTGAAACCCGGCGTGAAAGAGTCCATTGCCGAACTTCGCAATTTAGGATTCAAGCATATCGTCATGCTCACGGGCGATTCCGAACGCACCGCTGCGCGTATCGCTTCTGCGGCGGGTATCGACGAATTCCAAGCCGACTTGCTACCTGAAGATAAGTTCGCCTACGTCGACCGCATCAAGAGCGAAGGGCGTTGCGTCGCCATGGTCGGAGACGGCGTAAACGATTCGCCGGCGCTTGGCCGCGCCGACGTAGGTCTTGCCATGGGTGGTGGCAGTGATATCGCCAAGGAAGTTGCCGATATCATTTTGTCCGATACCGATCTGCAAGCCGTCGTGCGCCTGCGCAAGATGAGCCAAGGCCTCGTCAGCAGGCTCAACGGGTCATACAGCAAGGTCATGATTACCAATTCCGCCTTGCTAGCGCTCGGCATCGCTGGCATCATCACACCGCAAACTTCGTCGCTTTTGCACAATGCTTCAACGATTTTGTTCAGCCTCAACAACACCAAGGCTTATTTGCCGCCAAAGAAGGCATAGCAAAAAGGCCTAGGCACACGATGGGCGCCCTTACGGTCGCCCATTATTTTCGCAGTGATAGTTTCTTTTAAATACCTAACTCTATTTTAATACCAAGCATCTAATTACACGCTTGGTATCAAATAGAGACCTAGCTTCTATTCTGCTCTAACGCATTAATTGATGTCTGCAGCCATTTAGTGATTACAACCGCAATCATGGTCATGTGTATGGCCATGTTCCCCATGATGATCGTGCCCACAACCGCAATCGTGGCTCTGGCCAACCTCTTGCGTCGCAACGGCGCCATTTTGCGCAAGCGCGGCAGCCACGGCGGTCTCTTCCGCCGTCGTTACAACCTCATAAGACCACGAGGACAAGCCCGGGGCGTTATACACGTTCACATAGCCCAGCGATTCCATATGCTCGCACGCACGAGCCGATCGCTCGCCAGCATTCGAATAGAGCACGATGACCGAAGCGTCGTCGGAAAG
>NZ_CDRRGL010000170.1:0-3311 GCF_977041755.1 Slackia sp. | reverse complement strand
CAACGCGTTCCACCTGACGTTCGGGCGCTACACGAGCAGGCTCGGCGGGCGCTTCATACCCGCCAAGAAGAGAATTCAAACCACGGCCGAGACCGGCCTTCTTATTTTTAGCCACGCTGGCTCACCTCTCTTGCAAGGGCGCAGTACGCCTCCGCGCCTTTACCAGTCGGGTCGTATTCATTAATCGGTTGGCCGAAACTCGGCGCTTCAGAGATTTTAACCGTACGAGGAATCACCGTATCGAAAACCGTGCGACCGAAGAAATTACGCACCTCGGCGGCAACCTGCTTCGAAAGCGTGGTACGTCCGTCGTACATCGTGAGCAGCACGCCGTAGATTTCCAAGCCGGGATTCAGAAGGCTCTTCACGCGCTTCATTGAATCGAGCAGCTTCGTCACGCCCTCCAACGCATAAAACTCGCATTGGATAGGAATGAGCAGCTTATCGGCAGCAACAAGTGCATTCACCGTAAGCAGGCCGAGCGAGGGCGGGCAATCGATGAAAATGTAATCGTATTTGCCGCGCACATGGCCAATCGCTTCCTTCAGGCGCCCCTCGCGAGCCATTTCGGAAACGAGCTCGACTTCGGCACCTGCAAGATTGATAGTTGCGGGAGCAACATCAAGGCCTTCGCACACATCAGGAATGATGATATCGGTAAGTTGGGTGTCGCTGATGAGCACATCGTAGATACATTCATTCAAAAGGTTCTTTTCGATGCCCAAGCCGCTCGAGGTATTGCCCTGCGGATCAAGGTCGATAAGCAGCACCTGTTTTCCCATTGCGCCCAATGCCGCACCGAGGTTAATGGTCGTCGTCGATTTACCGACGCCACCCTTCTGATTAAGAATCGCAATAACCTTCGTGGTGCCCACGACGTGCCTCACAGGTTTCTTTTCAGCATATGAACGGAGCGGAGTCGCGGTATATACCGCCTCAGAAGGAGCGGGTTCATTCGCGTATGCGTCAGCCTGAAGATCTTCCTGGGTGGAAGAAACAACGGATGTTTCACGTGAAACATTTGGATCGCGCTCGATAACCGGAGCGTTCTCAGGGTTGTAGCCGATCTGTTCGCTTTCGGCGGCATTGCCTTCCTGATCCTTAGGCTTTCGACTCTGGTTCTTCAAACCATCAAACAGTCCCACGCGTCCTCCTTCATTGATACTGCGTGTATATGTGAGGCTTATAGCCAATGTAGAACGAAGATGAAGGATGTTTCACGTGAAACATCGAAACCGACGCTAAAAAACGCGAGGCTCAAGGCATTGCGAATTTCACAGGCGAGCCGTCAAGCGCTTTTCCGTCGCTAAGTTGTTCCATTATATATTCAGTAAGGGAATTAGCCGCAGCAATCCACAGCCGTGCCAAAAATTCCTGGTTCGCCAATTTTTGGCACATCGACGGTTTTGACGCAGGAAGAACCGAACACGAAATCGACGCTTCTTAGAGCACCCCAGAGACGCGGATATTCAACCGCACTAACTGTGTTTCTCGTAAGCGGTCTTGGGAAGAGGGGGGCGGGCTTGTTATCGGCGTTTCTTGCTCTTCTGACCGCTCTTCTGAGCGAAGTCGGCAGGCGTAAGGGGGTTGCGCTGCGCCATGCCGACGCGGCGAGGAAGCGCGATACGCGGGTTTGCCGCTTTCTGGAACACGAAAATACGGCGCGTGGAACCATCGCTTAGCTCATGGCTGTCATCGCATACGAGTTCGAAGCCAAGCGGTTTCATAATGCCGAAGGCGATTTCAAGTTCCTCTTTAGTCGGTTGCGCCTTGTAGCACACCAAACGACCGCCCTTACGCAAAAGGGGCGAGGCCAGCTCGAGCAGTGACCCGAGCGAGCTCAAAGCGCGGGCCGTGAGCACCGAAAACTCCCTCGGACGCTCAAGGGCGAGGTCTTCAATACGGCCGCCATATGTAGAAAGGCGATCGCCAACGCCGAGCTCTTCGGCAACAGGCTCCAGAGCGCGAACCTTCTTCTTAACCGAATCAACGAGCAGAGTTTCGCGGCCTGTAAGCACGCACAGAGGAATGCCGGGGAAACCGCCGCCGGTACCCAAGTCGCCATAGAGGCCAACCGGCGCATCATTCACGTACGGCAAGCCGAGCACGCTGTCTTCCAGATGCAGCACCATACCGTCTTCCTCGGAGAGAATGCGCGTGAGGTTCATGGTCTTGTTGATTTCCATAATGGCATGTAGGTCGTCGAACAGGATTTGCTCCTGCTGTTCGGTGATGTCAATGCCGTGGCGCGTGGCCAGAATATCGCGAAGCGTGCCCATGAAAACCTCTCTCGTTGCGCGGTGCGCGTGTTCATTGCCTGCAATTGTACCGTGTTGGCCAAAGCACGCCATAAAGAAAGGCCCTTCTTCAGAAGAAGGGCCTTAAAAGCATGCATATGAGTTTGTTCCCTAGCAGGGGATGATCACCACGTGACGGGCGGCACCCTCGCCTTCAGAAGCGGTTTCAACGCCAGGTTCGTTGCGCAGAGCAAGATGAACCAGGCGGCGCTCGTAGGGCGTCATGGGGCGCAGCTTCACGCTGCGATGCTGCGACTTCGCGCGTCGAGCGGCGGAGTATGCCACCGACTCGATTTTCTGACGTTGGCGGTTCTTATAACCCTCGACGTCGACGATAACCGGGTAACGGAAGCCCATGGTGCGCGTTGTGATGGCGGAAATGATAAACTGCAGCGCGTCGAGCGTTTTGCCATGGCGGCCAATAAGGATAGCCAGGTTGTCGCCCGTGATATCCAAAATAAGCTCGCCCTCGTCGCCCTCGTACTCGTCGATGGTGACCTCACCCACATCGAAGTGCTCGAGAATGCCCTTTAACGCAGCAATGGCGGTGTCGGCGATTTCATCGAGCTCCTCTTCGCTCACATCATGCTCTTCGCTGTGCGGCTCATCGCCTTTGAGCTGGTCTTCAGTGGTATCTTCGACCGCTTCCTCGTTAACCTGATCGTCCATGATTTCATCGGACATGGTTCAATCCTTTCTGTATATGCAAGCGCGCCAGATGTGGCGCGCAGCATGGTCGGATCGATATTAGTGCTTTTTGGCCGGACGCTTCTTCTTGGCTTTGCGCTCGACGTCAACTTTGACGGGCTCGACTTCAATGCGAGCAGCCTCGGCCTGAGCCTCAACCCTCTTCAGGTGACGCATGGTGAGCTGCTGCTGCAGAATGCCGATAACAGAAGACGCACCCCAGAACAGCAGAACGCCAGCGGGCGTGCCTGGCTTCTGGTTGTAGTAGCGGGCACGATACTGGAATTCGCCTACGTGATCAATCAGCATTGGCACACCGTAAACATC
>NZ_CDRRGL010000169.1:0-3331 GCF_977041755.1 Slackia sp. | reverse complement strand
CCGTACTCGCGGAAGTGATGGAACAGCACGCCCTCGCCGTGGGTCACGTTGAGGATGCGCGTCTTCAGGCCCATGGTGCCGCGCGACGGAATGCGGAACACGAGGTGCGTCATGGTCTCGTCGGAAGCCATGTCTTCCATGATGCCGCCAGCGGTGCCCATAACCTCGATAGCCTTGCCCGAGTAATCGTTGGGAACGTCGAGCGTTGCCTCCTCGATGGGCTCAAGCTTGTTGCCGTGCTCGTCGGTCTTGTACACGACCTGAGGACGACCAACCTGGAACTCGAAGCCCTCGCGGCGCATCGTTTCCATAAGAACGGACAGGTGCAGAACGCCACGACCGGCGACGCGAACGCCGCTCTTGTCTTCCGTCTCGTCAATGCGCATGGAAATGTTGGATTCCTTTTCGCGCATGAGGCGCTCTTTAAGCTGGCGGGCGCCAACGATGTCACCCTCGCGACCCACGATGGGGCTCGTGGAAGCTTCGAATACAACGGCCATGGTAGGCTCTTCGACGGCGATGGGCTTCATTTCGACCGGGTTCTCACGATCGGTAATCACGTCTCCGATGTCGGCAGCCTCAATGCCGATAACAGCAACGATGTCGCCCGCATGAGCCTCGGGGACCTCAACCTTGCCAAGGTTCTCAAAGGTGTACACCTTGCGAATCTGGGCATTGTACGGCTCGCCCTCGGAGGGAACCACGAGCACGAGGTCTTTCTCGTGAATGGTGCCGCTATGCAAGCGGCCAATGCCGATGCGGCCTTCGTAGCTGCTGTGGTCGACGGTGCACACCTGCATCGCAACCGGGCCATCGGCGTCAACGTCGGGCGCAGGAATTTCTTTCAAAATGGTATCGAGCAGCGGAATCATGTCCATGTTGCCGTCGTCGTATTCGTAGCGAGCGTAGCCATTCACGGCCGAAGCGTAAACAACCGGGAAATCGAGCTGCTCGTCGGAAGCGCCAAGTTCGACCATGAGGTCGAACACCTTATCGACGGCGGCTTCGGGATCGGCATTCGGGCGGTCGATTTTGTTCACGACCACCACAATGCGCAGGCCGGCCTCGAGTGCATGCGAAAGCACGAAACGCGTCTGGGGCTTGGGGCCTTCGTATGCGTCAACGATGAGCAGAGCGCCGTCGGCCATGTTCAGCACGCGCTCGACCTCGCCGCCGAAGTCGGCGTGGCCCGGGGTGTCGATGACGTTGATCTTCACGCCTTTGTAGTTGATGGAAATATTCTTCGACAGAATGGTGATGCCGCGCTCACGTTCCTGATCATTCGAGTCGAGCACGCGCTCCTCGACCTGCTGATTCTCGCGGAACACGTGGGCTGCGCCCAGAAGGCGGTCGACCATCGTGGTTTTACCATGGTCAACGTGCGCGATGATTGCCACGTTGCGAAGGTTTTCTTGCTTCATTTAGTCTTCTTCCCAGTTCTCTTCCAGTTGGCGCTTCTGCATCTCAATTTCGCCGAGGTGCTCATTGAGCGTCGCGATATTCTTGCACGCTCCCGTGAGCGTGACGATACCCCAAATTACCAACGTTCCCGCAAGGCCAGCCGCCCATACGATGCGGCGCAAGAACAGCGCGATAATGACGCCGGCCGCAATCATGATGATGGAATTGCGGCGCTCGTCGCACAGAGCATCGTGCTGGGCGATGAGCTGCGTGCGCGCGGCTTCCAAACCCGCAATTTTCGCCTCGCGTGCCGTGTAGGCTTGGCGAGGGCGAGAAGACGAGCGGCTCTGTTTCGACGCCGCGCGATCGCTCGTGAGATACTCGTAGGCGTCTTGTAGACGCTTGAATTGCTCAGTCGCTCGATCTTGCAGCTTCTTATTATTCGCGAAGCGATCGGGGTGCAATATCTGCACGCACTCGCGATAGGCCGATTTGATGTCGGCCGCCGACGCATCGTCGTCGAGTCCAAGGATGTTGAGCGCTTCGGTACGATTCACGCAAACCCTTTCGTCGACAAAGCGAAAACATACGGGCGAGAATTATAGCAGGCATAGCAACGCTGCAGATAAACGCGCAAAACGCTTACAAAGAACCTGCATAGCAGCGCCGCAGGCGGACATATGATTCTGGTGCGAAAGATACTCCTTGCGCACGGCGTGAGCGCAGCATAATGAGGGTGAAATACGAAAAACGCCGCCCCGAAGGACGGCGTAATGAATGTGGTGGAGAATAGGGGGATCGAACCCCTGACCTCAGGCTTGCAAAGCCCGCGCTCTCCCAGCTGAGCTAATTCCCCGTATCTAATAAACGCTCCACCGGCTCGTGGCTCACGGTGGGGCGTTTATTAAGCAAAGGTGGTGGGCCTGACAAGGTTCGAACTTGTGACCTCACGATTATCAGTCGTGCGCTCTGACCAACTGAGCTACAGGCCCGCGCTAAAAGCGCTTGGCTATATTACAACGACTCGAAACAACTTTGCAACAACTTTTTTCAACTTTTTTCGGAACTATCGCGAGTGAAGCGATTCCGCTCTTTCAGCGCAAGAAGGGCATAGCACCTGTTCCGCAAGATTGCACAAACAATTGACGCATCGAATCGGTTGCCAAAAAATGCACGAAGGGGGCCCAATTGCAACAAATCGCGCCTTTCATGGCAGGAATTAGGGCAATGGGGCCTCTTTAAGCAACCCTCACGCGTTCCCGCATCAAAACGCAATTCATAGCACCAGGTCAGCGGCACGTTGCTAAGAGAGAATCCATAAGCCGCCGTAAAAAGGAACGCAACGAGGCCCCCAGGCAGCATTTCCTGCCAGAAGCGGCCGCGCAACTAGCACCATAGACGAGACGATATGAGCAGGACATAGCAACATTGAGAGCCCCTGCTGCATGCAATTCCCGTGGATTAGGCCGACAATGGCGAGTGTCTGATTCGAACCGGTGGCGGCCACGCCACAAGCATGGAAAGGGGCTCTCTCTCATGTTGAATACTACCACCTTCGTCGGCCTCGACGTGCACGCGCGCTCGATAAAGGCCGTCGCCCTCGACGCGATGACCGGCGAGGTGCGCTCGGCCACCTTCGGCTACGACGCCGCCGAAGTCGCGGGCTGGGTGTCGTCCGTCGACCCGTCCGCCAAATGCGTCTACGAGTCGGGCGTCACCGGGTTCGACCTGCAGAAGAGGCTGGCTTCGATGGGGATCGACTGCGTCGTCGGCGCGGTCTCGAAGATGATCAAGCCCCCGGCTGACCGCAAGAGGAAGAACGACCGCAACGACGCGGAGTTCCTCGCCAGGATGCTCTCCGTGGGAAACGTCGTCGAGGTGTGGGTTCCCGACGACGGGTGCGAGGCGGCGCGCGACCTGGTGCGCGCGC
>NZ_CDRRGL010000168.1:0-3425 GCF_977041755.1 Slackia sp. | reverse complement strand
CCATACAACCCGTTTCCGAGTAGAGGTGGGCCCTTTTTGCAACTTATGTCTTGCAAAAAGGGCCAACCTCCCTTGCTTTCAATGCTGAAAAGCCCCCGGATTCGCAACTTTTGGCAAAAACGAACGCCTCGCTTTACGCAAGACCAATTCTCGGAGCATCAAGATTGTCAGCCGTGGATGGAAGAGACGGCCACAAACAGAAAGCGGGTCCAACCGCATATCGACAATCGGCCGAGAAGATAACGGTGCCCGCTTCGCCGGCCAACGCTAGGCATTACAATATTCAGCTAAGCCCAGAGAGGAGGCCAGGTTGACTAATCTTCGAATTCCTTTTCTTACGCTCACCGCGCTTGCGGTGCTACTTCTTTCTTGCGGTTGCTCACCCCAGCAAAAAAAGCTTGGCCCTTGCCCGAACGAATTCGAATTACACACGCCCATTTACGATCGCGACACCATTTTGTTCCATTACGAATCGTTCAACCATGAGGCAATCGATGGAATCCCTCCCACGCCTGAAGGAAGCGGCGGCGGCCCCCTCGCCGCCCTCTGGGCACTCGTAGGCACCGTTGAGGATTTCGATGGCGCCGGCATCGCAAAAATTAAAGTCGATAGGGACCAATCAAGCGGCTTCATTCTCGATACTGCATATCTCAACACAAACGCGCCTATCGAAGGCGGCGGCGTCATCGCCATCGGAGACAAAATAGAATGCCGTTTTCTCTACAATTCCAACTCGGAAATAATCGATCCCGGGAAAAGCGGCTACATCAGAATCGTAGATTCGGGGCCGGCCTCGTAAAGAAGTCGGCTTTTCGTGGCAATCCACCAGCCGATAAACCGCGCGGCCATTACAATAGCCACATCCAAACCCGATAATCCCCCCTGGAGGCCGCCCATGATGTGGTTCACCGCCGATTTACACTTCGGCCATTCGAGCATTCTTTCGAAAATGAATCGCCCGTTTGAAACCATCGAACGCATGAATCAAGGGCTCATTGCGGCGATTAATGAACGGGTAGCGCCCAGCGACTCGCTCTATGTGCTAGGCGACTTCGCGTATCAGACAACCGCCGAAAACGCACGCCGCCTACGCGAGCAAATCACTTGCGAGCACGTGCATCTCATTCGCGGCAACCATGACGATTCGTGGTCGACGGGCGCGGGCGCGGGGATTTTCGAAACCGAGCAGGACTATCTCGAAATCGCCCCCGGCTACGCGCGCGGCCATAAGCTCGTTTTGTTCCACTACCCCATCATGAGCTGGAATGGAAAACGCCGCGACGCCATCGCCCTGCACGGCCACGTCCACTCCAAAGGATCCACCAACAACGAGCGCAACCGCGAGCGCGGCATTCTTCGATACGACGTGGGCGTTGACGCAAACAGCTACGCACCCGTAAGCCTCACAGAAGTTTTGAAATTCTTTGAGGGCGCTCAGTCGCACTCTCGAATGGGGTAAGAAGGAACCGAGAGAACGTCCGACGTCACAAGCATCACAGGAGACCCCGCAGCATGAAACCCATCGCGCATATTCGCACCGACCTTCCCCAGAAGTTCGGCATTCCACGCAACAGCTTTCTGGCGCCACATTTGCAAGGGCGCATCGTTTTCGAGCCCGAGTTCGCGCTGAATAGCGCCGTCGCGGGACTCGACGGCTTCTCGCACGCATGGCTGCTTTGGGAATTTGAGAACGGCACGCCAGGCGGAACCGCGCAAGACATTGCAGCAGATGCCGCCACCGACGACAAAAGCGGCACGAACACGAAATGGTCGCCCACGGTGAGGCCTCCGCGCTTGGGCGGATCAGAGCGCATGGGAGTGTTCGCAACTCGAAGCCCATTCCGCCCCAACCCCATTGGATTGACCTGCGTCAAAATCGACCACGTCGAGCTCACCGACGACGGCCCGATTATCCATGTGTTGGGTGCCGACCTGCGCGATGGAACGCCCATCTTTGACATCAAGCCCTATATTCCCTTCGCCGACTGCCACCCCGATGCGACGGGCGGTTTCATCGACGATGTGCCCTGGCACGAACTAGACGTCGACTTTCCCGAAACGTTGCAGGCGCATATCGAGAACGACAAGCTCGAGGGTCTCGTGGAGGTGCTGCGCCAAGACCCGCGCCGCGCCGGAAGCAAGCACGACCCAAGCCGCGTCTACCATTTGGCCTTTGCCGCATATGACGTCGCTTTCACCGTAGACGGCGATGCGCTGCATGTGGTTGGGGTCGCAAGCGCATAGGCGATATGACGAGGGCACAAAAAGCTGGACGCCCCTCTTGCATACGCTTCTACAGATTGTGCCGACAATAGAGAAGAGGCCAAGGACCGAAGCCCTTGGCCTTTCGATTCATTCCGAATGGAAACCGTACGCCAAATGAAAGGCCTACTTCTTCCAAAGTTTATTGCCCGCCTTGAGCGTGAACGGAACGAGAACCGCAGCGACAACATACAGCGCGATAACCACCATGAAGCAGCCATCATACGATCCGGTGTTGTCGTAAATCAGGCCATATACCGTGAAAGAAATAGCGGTTGCGATGAAAATGCCCGTGGAAACCCAGGAATAAATCTGGGAATAATTACGCGGGCCGAACGTGCCGCGAGTGAGCATCGGCGCGATAACAGTAAGACCTGCGTAGCCGAAGCCGAAGATCGCCATGCCTGCATAGAATACTGCCTCGTTTGCGCCCGATTGCCATGCGAGCGTGATGCCCAAAGCGCCACCAATCGTCGCGATAAGGCCCGTCCACTGAATGCCGATTTTGTCATTCAACGCGCCCAACAGCAACTTGCCTACGATGCCGCCGACCATGATGATTGAAACGGCCATAGCGCCAACGGAAGCACCGAGCTCGCCATGCGCGCAGAAAGCCGGAATCTGCTGGAAGAACGCCGCGCACATGCAGAAGATGCCTGCCACAAGAATCAGCGTGTACATCGCGGGAGACTTGCGAGCCTCTTCGATAGTAGCGCCTTCGTTCTCGGCAGCAGCAACCGCAGCCGCAGCTTCCTCGGCGCTACGCTCTTCGGCATCTTCCCCAGTCTGGGAAGCGCCAAAAGGCAGAACGTTCATGACGGAAGGCGACTTGCGCACAAACGCGGCGCACAGCACGACCGAAGCGACCGTGGTAACGAGAGAAAGCACCAAACGCGCCGTCTGCCAGCCATATGCGCTAATGAGGGCCTGGCCAACTGGGCTCGCAATGGCAGCGAGCAGGGAAAGCGTTGCGGCAGAAATGCTCACGGCAATGCCGGCGCCCTTTTCGAACCAAATGTTGATAAGCACCGGAGCGGCCAGGTACATGAAGAATGCAGCGGTCACGCCGAACACGACGCCGTACAGATTCCACTGCCACAGTTCGGTGGCAAAGGCGGACGCAACCGAAGCCAAGCCAAACACGGCCGACACGGCGGTCATAA
>NZ_CDRRGL010000167.1:0-3451 GCF_977041755.1 Slackia sp. | reverse complement strand
GAGCGAAATTTGCTTCACCGAAGACGCGAGCAAAGAAGGCGCGACCACAACCGAAAGGCAATCGGTCAAGCGAGACAGGGCGGCCGATGTTTGCTCCATGAGGTCGTCCATCTTCGTTGCCGCATCGCGCACGTTATCGAACATGCCACCCGTGGCATCTTCGCCGTATTCGCGCGAAAGTAAATCATCGACGAACGCCCGATAGCCCGCATCAGTCGGAACGCGGCCAGCGGAAGTGTGCGGAGAAGTGAGATAGCCCTCATCTTCAAGCACTGAGAGCTCGTTGCGAACCGTAGCCGAAGAAACGCCGAGCCGGTAACGATCAACCAAGGTGCGCGAGCCCACAGGCTGCGCGTTGGCGATGTACTCCTCGATAAGCGCTTGAAGCACTTTCTGTCGACGATCGGACAGCAACGGTTTTCGGCCCCTTTCATGCGACGCATTCCATGTCTCGCGCGTCAATACGAGGCGAGACAACATAGCTGAATCACGCGCGTGTGCGCGTTAACGTGACAGGATTCTAGCAGCGATGCCGCACGAGTGCTAACAATCCAGAGAATCGATACCGTTCTGTCACGCTGCGGAAAAAAACGCGCTCCGCAGCACCGCGAGAACATGCAGACGGGCACGCAACGCGCATATTCGCAAAGGCGAGAATCGCCAGTTAGCACGCCAAATATCGTTCCTCTTCCGCCTCAATGCGCGCGGCGTCGACAAGTAGCTGCTCAAGCACCCGATCGAAATCGTCGAGCGTCACGCACTGGTTGAGCTCGCCACGCGCCTTCGAGGCTCCTGGAATGCCGCGCAAATACCACATGACGTGCTTGCGCATATAGACCAAATTGTTTCCTATGCGCCTCGATAAAATCTCGGCATGGCGATGGGCCATGGCAACGCGTTGTTCAGGCGTAGGCAGCACAGGCGCGGCTTCGCCGTTCAAGGCGGCGCGCACCTGCTCGAACACCCACGGGTTTCCCTGCGCGCCGCGACCGATCATCACGGCATCGCAACCCGTTTGCGCCACGAGCGCACACGCCTCTTTCCCACCAGTCACATCGCCATTGCCGATAACGGGCACATCGACGGCGGCCTTCACACGCGCAATCACGTCCCAATCGGCGCATCCCGAATAGAATTGCGCCGCCGTGCGGCCGTGCACCGCAACTGCCGCGGCGCCGGCATCTTCCATGCGGCGAGCGAAATCGACCGCGATGTCTTCGTCGGCAGCATACCCCTTGCGGAATTTGACCGTCGTGGGGTGCTCGACGGCGGCCGACACCTTGCGCACAATCTCGGCAGCAAGCTCGGGCGTCGTCATGAGCGCCGAGCCGTCGCCTTTCTTCACGATTTTGCGAGCTGGGCAGCCCATGTTGATGTCGATGTAAGCGAGCGCATCGCCCATCTCGGATTCGATCCATGCGGCTTCACGCGCCATCGTATCGGGCTCGTGGCCAAACAGCTGCACGGCAACCCTGCGTTCGTTGTGCGCGCGGTCGAGCAAGTGGCGCGTTTTTTCGTTCGCGAACGAGAGCGCTTTGCTGGAAACCATTTCGGTATACGTGATGTCGCAGCCCAACTCCAAGCTCAACTGGCGAAAGGCGATATCGTTCACGCCGGCCATGGGAGCAAGGAGCACGGGAATGGAACTGCAGGCGCCGTGCTCCTCGGAGGGAGGCACTTCACGCGCAGTTCCGCACGAGCCGGAAGCCACCCCATGTGGCTTCCGCGCGAGCTCAGGACTGTTTGAGCATGCAGTGCCCTCCTCCGAGGAGCACGGCGCGCCCACAAGGCCCGTCTTATTTGCCGCGACGGCGCATTCCTCAAAGGCAACCTTACGGAGCCAGTTCATAAATCCTCCCGTAAAGCTCGTTGCCCAAAAGCCAGCCGCCAAATGTCGGCTTCCAGCGACCATCTTCACGTTTCACGAGCTTGTCGCGAACGAGCGAATTAAAGACGTCGAGCGCTCCAGGAATGACCACAGCGGCAGCGAACAGCTCATCATCGGAAACACCGCGCGTCATGCGCATTTTCATCATGAGGTCCTCAGCGCACATCTGCTTGCGATCGAGGTCGTCTTGTACTTCCCCATCTTGCACGCGCATGCGACGGGCGTCGTTTTGCGTCATGGTGACGGCGGAAATGCCCAAGCCAAGGTACGGAACGCCCGTCCAATAGGCAATGTTGTGTTTGCATTCGAAACCCTCGCGCGCATAACTCGCCACCTCGTAGCGATGGAAGCCAGCGGGCGTGAGCACGTTAGGCGCCATCGACATCATGAGCGCCTCTTTGTCTTGGTCAACGTCGTCAATCTCGCCCGAGTCGACCATGCGACGAAACGGGGTGTGGTCTTCGATGGTAAGCGGATACACGCTCACATGCGTCACGCCCAAGTCGACCGCGGTTTGCACATCGGCTTCGAACATTTCAGGCGTCTGACCAGGTACGCCGCACATAAGATCGACCGATACGTTTTCAAAACGCTCGCGCGCATCGAGCACCGCTTGCTTGGCGCGCGCCGAATCGTGAATGCGATCGAGCGTTCTCAGCAAACCGTCGTCGAAGCTTTGCACACCAATAGAAAGGCGATTCACGCCCAGGGCGTAGATATCGCGAATGAGCTCGGGAGTGAGAGAATCGGGGTTCGCCTCCATGGAGCATTCGACCTCAGGCGTCAAATTCATGAAAACTCCCAGTGCATAGAGCAATTTCGAAAGGCGCGCCTGGCCAACAAAGCTCGGCGTTCCTCCACCCAAATACACGGTTTCGATTTCTGCGAGCTCGCCCTCGTTTGCCTTGCGGCGAAGCTCGAGAATCAGATTGTCGATATATTCGTCGATTTCTACCGAATCGGGAGCAATAGCTCGCGTGGTGAAATCGCAATATGCGCAGCGATGCTTGCAGAAAGGCAGATGGATATAAAGCGCCTTATACGGATCGTGCGGCATAGGTGCCTCCTAATTCGTTGCGGCCACGGAAAGAAACGCGCCAAGGGCGTTCATAGATTCAACGCCAAGCAAGACAAGCAAAACCAAGGCCGCGATAATCGCCACGATAATCGCGGCTTTCGCCTTGCCCGACATTTTGCGTCGCACGGGGGCTTGCTCGCTGAACGCGTCGTCAAGCCATGTACTCTCATCGCCCGCATGAACAGGCGTCGAAGCCTTAGGTTCATCGCGAAACGCATCTTCGAGGAAGTCGTATTCTTCGTCGTGCTTTCCCATAAACACCACCAAGCAAGCTAAACAGTTAAAACCGAGCCAAAAGAGCGACCCAAGCCCGCAAGAGCCAATAAAAGTCGCAGGTCAAACCAGAAAGCACCCGATCGGACCAATGTCAGCGAACGACGCTCCGAGCGAGCAGATCGCCGCTCAGGCTGCGCACATGAGCCTTATGGCCATGCACGCAGCTTGAACGGCAAGGGGCGGCTCAAAGCGCCACGCAGCGTTAGGGT
>NZ_CDRRGL010000166.1:0-3697 GCF_977041755.1 Slackia sp. | reverse complement strand
TCATCGTACATGGATTACATCATGGGCACGGGCTATGACATGATTCCCAAGACGCCTCAGTGGGCAGCTCCCATTTGCGGCCTTCCTTCGGAGAAAATCGAACACCTCGCCCATTTCATTACCGACCATGAAACGTGTTTCATCACGCAAGGCTTCGGACCGCAGCGCCACCATAACGGCGAATGGAACGCTGCCGCCATCGCGGCGTTGCCCATCATCACCGGAAACATCGGCAAACCCGGCACATGCCCCGGCCTGAACGGCAAAGGCATGCAGATGAACTTTGACGGCGGCATGTGGAACAGCGTGCCCATCGGAGACAATCCCGTTACGAAGAAAATCTCTATCTCGGGCCGATTCAACGCTATCGACCATCCCCTCGAAATGACGGCGACGACAGACGGCGTTGTTGGCGGCGACCGCCTGAACGTGGGAATCAAGTTCATGGCGCTTTACGAGGCGGGCTGCTTCGGAAACTCCAGCTCCGACCTGAACTGGGCGGCATCGGTCCTCGAAGACGAAAGCAAATGCGAGTTCATCCTCGGCGTTGACGTCATCATGTCAACTTCCCTGCCGTATTGCGACATCATTCTGCCCGATCTCATGTACCAGGAACGCATGAATTTTGTGTCCACCGTCACGGGCGGCTCGGCATACGGCTTCGTATTCGGTAAACCCGTCCAGGAGCCCCAGTTCGAATGCCGCCTGAGCTACGACTGGTGCGCCGATTTGGCCGAACGACTGGGATTGCGCGACGAATTTACCGAAGGCAAAACCTGGGAGGAATGGATGGAATCGCGCTACGAGGAGTACAGCCGCCCTTCCGCACCCCACAAAAACGCGCCCTCTTTCGCCGAAGGCCTTGAAATGGGATTCTGGCGCGACCCCGAGCCAGCCGAGCCCTATGTCGCCCTGCAAGCCTACGTGGAAGACCCCAAAGGCCGAGCGCGCACCACTCCCTCTGGCAAAATCGAACTGTATTCCGAACGCCTCGCAACCATCCGCGACACATGGACCTTCTACAACGGCGACCGCGACGTCGTGCGACCCGTTCCGAGCTATTTCCCCGAAATTGAAGGAGTCGCAGACGTAAACGAAACATACCCGCTTTTGTTTGCCACATGGAAAGCGAAAAACCAGTTCCACAGCCGCTACCAGGTAATTGAGGAGCTGCAGCAGGCATGCCAGCACTGCCTGTGGATCAATCCCATCGATGCCGAGCCCCGCGGAATCGAAAACGGCGATACGCTCCTCGTGTTCAACGATCGCGGCTCGGTCCAAATCACGGCTCGCGTGACCGCGCGCATTATGCCCGGCGTCGTAGGCATGCCGCATGCGCATCGTAGGGAAATGGTGAACGGCGTGGACGTCGGCGCAAACGCCAATACGCTCACCAGCCACCACTGGTCGCCCATCTCGAAGAACTGTCCGTCCACGGGCTCTACGCTCGTACAAGTCAAGAAGGCATAGGAGGTAAATGATGGCTCAGTATGGATTCCATTTCGACTCCTCTCGCTGCACCGGTTGTAAAACCTGCGAGCTCGTGTGCAAGGACTACCACGATCTCGGGCCCGCCATCCTCTTCCGTCGCATATACGATTACGAAGGCGGAACGTGGACGAAAACGAAAGAGGACGCTTGGGAGAAAACGGCGTTCAACTATCACGTTTCCATTTCGTGCAACCACTGCGATTCCCCGGCGTGCGTCGAGAACTGCCCAACGGGCGCCATGCAGAAAGACGAAGCAACCGGTCTCGTGAACACCGACCCCAACGTGTGCATCGGCTGCGGAACCTGCCGCAATTCCTGCCCGTATGATGCGCCGCGCATCGACGCATCCGCAGGCGTGTGCCACAAATGCGACGGATGCCTTGCCCGCGTGCGCGACGGAAAAGAGCCCATGTGCGTCGGCAGCTGCCCCCTTCGCGCCCTGGAGTTCGGCCCCATCGAAGAATTGCGCGAAAAATACGGCGACTGCGCCCAGGTGCCTCCGATGGCCGCGCCAGCTACCCGTCCCAATATCGTCATAGGCACGTGCCAGGCTGTAGATTCCGAAACGTACAACCTCGACGAGGGATACGTGGCCAATCCCCTCGAAGTGGAGTAGAGATGGGCGCCGATTTTGCAAACGCAGCCCCTTGCGCCACACTCCTTGGAACGTTGCTTATGGAAAGTCCGAAAAGCGACACGACATCCAAGATTGTTCGAGGGCTCTGCGAAATGGACCTCGTAAACGAATGGCCTTACGGCACAGCCGAAGAGAAGAAGGGCGCTGCCCTTCTTCTCAAAGAGGCGCGGAAGCTTTCCCTCGAGACCCTCGATAGAGAATTTCACCATCTGTTCGTCGGGCCGAACGACCTCGAAGCGCCGCCTTGGGGATCGGTTTACCTCGATTCCGAGGCTGTCGTCTTCGGCGATTCCTGCATGTCCCTCGTTCGATGGATGAAGGAGAACGGCATTGCTTCGCAAGAAGGCCCGAGCCGCGAACCCGCAGACCAAATAGGCCGCATGTTCATGCTTCTTGCCTGGCTTTGCGAAAACGACCCCGATTTGGTGGACGAATACTTGCAGCAGCATTTGTTGACATGGGCGTTTCGCTATTTCGAGCAGCTTGAAGCCGCTTCGGAAGGGTCGTTCTACCGCGGCGTTGCCAAGCTCGCATCAACTACGCTCTCAGACATCGCCGCCCAGCGAGGACTGAAGATTTAGCCCAAAGCCCCACCGCCCGATATTCCGCATCACGTTCTCGAGAGAAAGAGCGATGCGGTGAGCGTCTACGGAGGCAAGTGTCCACACGGGCACCTCCCTCCCATTTAGACATCAGCGCTACCACGCAACGGCCGCCAAAAGCCCCGGACGTTTCTTGTCTCCCTCTCCCCAAGGAGGCCTTGCGTCGGCGCTCGATAGACACCCGGCTTGGCCGAAATGCCAAGCCGGAAATATCCCCATGCTATTCTTATTCGCAAATTTGCAAATAAGAAACCAACCCTCCCATAAAACGAAGCGGTCCGGACTATTCTTCGTCCGGACCGCTTCGTTTTATGCCCGTTTGCTTCGCGTTGTTAGCTATGCATTAGCAACGACGCGCCGCAAGGTTCGCGGTGGTAATGGCGTTTTGAATGTTCAGCGGGGTCGGGCAGTCACCCACGGCCACAACATCGAAATCGCCGGAAAGTTCATCGGCCAGCGAAGTGCCGGCCACCATATTCGAAGCGTCGACCACACAGTCGCACGGAACGGTGATGTCGACACCGAAGCTCGTGTAAGCACCACTTCCCCATCGCCGACACTCTTCAGCTTGCTCTCGGATCGCACGCTGCCACCTGCCGCCAAGAAGACCGGCTCCACGAACTTGTCCAGCATCACCGACTGGCCCGTGCCGAAAGCCTCCTCGGGCTCATCTGACACGATGGTCACCTTCTTGCCCTGCGCAGTAAGGTAGTGAGCAGTGTCAACGGTCTGCGCGTTGAAGCCCAGCACCGCTACCACGTTATTGCCGATTTCGGCAGACAGGGAATCGGTCACGCCGATAACCGGGGTGGCGCTGCTGCCCGAAGCGGCAAGCCCGGGACGCTTGGAGCCCGTGGACACGATAACGACATCGGACTTTTCTTCGTGCGCGAAGGCCGCGTCGACCTCTTTGCCGGTTACCACGTTCACGCCCTCTACCTCGAGCACATGCGACAGGTAGTTCTTC
>NZ_CDRRGL010000165.1:0-3730 GCF_977041755.1 Slackia sp. | reverse complement strand
TGATGCCGGAACGGGCACCGCCGACGCCCCAGCAGTAGGACATGGCGATATCCCACGCATCGCCAGTAGCGTCCTGAGCGACGCATGCCAGATCAGGCACGCCAGAACCCTCGGTGAACTGACGGCGCACAATGTGGCCCGGGCCCTTAGGAGCGCACATGATGACGTTGACGTCCTCGGGGGCCTTGATGTAGCCATAGTGGATGTTGAAACCATGAGCGAAAGCGAGCGTGTCGCCAGCATGCAGGTGCGGAGCGATGTGCTGCTCGTAAACCTCAGGCTGCAGCTCATCGGGAATAAGAATCATGATGACGTCGGCTTCTTCGGCGGCCTCGTCCTCGAGCATGACCTTCAGGCCAGCTTCTTCAGCCTTAGCCCAGCTCTTGGAGCCTTCGCGCAGACCAACGCGAACGTCGACGCCCGAGTCCATGAGGTTGAGCGCATGGGCATGGCCCTGCGAGCCATAACCAATAATCGCAACCTTCTTACCCTTGATGACTTCGGGGTTCACGTCATTTTCGTAATAGATAGTAACAGCCATGGGTTTCTCCTTTTCTTTGACTGCATACAACTTGATCATCCCATCGGGCTTTTGGCGTGCGGGGATACGCATGTGCTCAAACAGTCCTGAGCTCGCACGAACAGCACTTCATGTGCTGTTCGGCTCGTGCGGAACTGCGCATTGCGCACCCCCGCACGCCAAAAGCCCTCCATGGTCTCAAAACTCGCAACGATGCAGCTCAAAGCTGCGTCGCGCGTTTTCCTTCCCTAACGCAACCCTTCTTGCAAATCATTCGACCAGCAAGGCGGCCAATGCGCTGAGGAATCGGCCCAATCTAGTCCTTCGAATTCCTCGACATGGCGATTTTGCCGGTTCGAACGAGCTGCTTCAGACCGTAGGCTCGGAAGAGGTCCTCCATCGCCTCGAGCTTGCTTTCGTCACCCGTCGCTTCGATCGTGAGCGAATTTTTACCCACGTCCACGATATTGGCTCGGAAGACGTTCGCGATCTCGATAATCTCGTGACGGCGATCGGCCGGTGCGCTCACCTTGAACAATGCCAGCTCGCGCTCGATTGCGTCTTCGTCGGTGAGGTCGGTGATCTTGTACACGCTCACCAGCTTGTGCAGCTGCTTGGTGATTTGCTCGTAGCCAACCTCGTCGGCGTTCACGATTGCCGTAAGGCGGCTCATCGTGGGATCTTCAGTAGGGGCAACGGTAAGCGACTCAATATTGAAGCCACGGCGCGAAATCATGCCGGTCACGCGCGAGAGCACGCCCGACTTGTTTTCGACCAACACGGAAAGGATGTGCTTCATTATTCCTCGCCCTCCTTTTCGTCCTTCTTGCCGACGCCTTTGCCGTTCACACGAACAGCGCCGAGCGTAACGTCAATCGCGCCAATCACGTTGTCGAGCGCAGCGCCCGGCGCAACCATGGGATACACGTTCTGGTCAGGCGAAATGGCAACGTCGAGCAAATACGGCTTATCACTCGCAAGCATGCGCGCAATCGCGGGAGCCACCTCTTCGGGCTTCTCGATGCGCTCGCCTTCCCAACCGTATGCGTCAGCGAGCTTCACGAAGTCGGGCACCGGATTGAGGATCGTGGACGAATAGCGCTCGTGATAGAACAGCTTCTGCCACTGATGCACCATGCCCAGGGCGCGATTGTCGAGCAGGAACACCTTCACGGCGGCGTTGTTGATAGCCGCGGTCGCCATTTCCTGGCTGTTCATCTGGAACGAGCCGTCGCCGGCAACGCACACGACCTGCTTGTCGGGGCAGCCGAACTTGGCGCCGATAGCCGCGGGGAAACCGAAGCCCATGGTGCCCAAGCCGCCGCTCGAAAGGAAGGAGCGCGCATGCTCGCGGCCAATGTGCTGATGAGCCCACATCTGATGCTGGCCAACCTCGGTCGTCACGATGGAGTTATCGGGATCGAGCTGCTTGGAGAGTTCGTCGAGCGCGACCTCGGGAACGATCTGGTTCGGATAGTCGTTGAACTGGTCGTCGTAATACGGCCAGCGCTCACGCCATTCATTCACCGTTTCGACCCATTCGGCATCGACGGGCTCAGCGCCCGATTTCTCGAGCTGAGCCACGATGCCGCCCAGAATGCCCTGGGCGTCGCCGACGATAGGCACGTTCGCCTCGCGAATCTTGCCAATTTCGGCCGGGTCGATATCGATATGGATGACCTTGGCGTTCGGCGCGAATTCATCGAGCTTGCCGGTCACGCGATCGCTGAAGCGGGCGCCGGCGGCAATGATGAGGTCGCATTCCGTCATGGCCATGTTGGCGTACTTGGAGCCGTGCATGCCCACGGGGCCCAAGCTCAACGGATGCGAGCTGGGGAAACAACCTTTGCCGAGCAGCGTGGTAACCACGGGGATCTGCATAGCTTCCGCGAGCGCCTTCAATTCCTGGCACGCGTGAGAGCTCACGATGCCGCCGCCTGCGTAGAGCAGCGGACGCTTCGAGGTCTCAATGAGCGCGGTCGCCTGCTTGATTTGCTTGGCATTGCCCTTGTACGTGGGGCGATAGCTGGGAATGTTCACGCTATCGGGATAATGGAACACCATTTCGGCACCCTGCAAATCGCTCGGAATGTCGATGAGCACAGGGCCCGGACGGCCGGTCGAAGCAATGTAGAACGCCTCGCGGAACGTCTCGGTGAGGTCGTCGGTCGACTGCAGAAGGAAGCTGTGCTTCACGATAGGCATGGTGATGCCTACGATGTCAGATTCCTGGAACGAGTCGGTGCCGATGACGCCGCGCGTAACCTGGCCCGTGATAACCACCATGGGAATGGAATCCATGTATGCGGTCGCGATGCCCGTCACCGTGTTCGTGGCGCCTGGGCCGCTCGTTACCAGCACAACGCCAACCTTGCCCGTGGCGCGCGCATAGCCGTCGGCCATGTGCGTGGCGCCCTGCTCGTGGCGGGCGAGCACATGGTGCAGCTTCTTGCTGTCGTACAGCGCATCGTAAATTTTGATGGCCTGGCCACCGGGATAACCGAACACGGTGTCGACGCCTTCGGCCTCAAGCGAAGCAATAATCGCCTGGGCGCCCGTCATCGTTTTGCCCTCGTGCTCGGTATGGCTGCCGGGTCCAAGCGGCTTGCCTTCAATGGCGAGCTGCTTTTGAGCCAGCTTGTCAGTCAAGGTGTTCATCATGAGACATACGCTCCCTTGTCGGCGCTTGAAACGAGTTTCGCGTACTTGGCAAGCACGCCGTGATTATGCTTGGGCGCAGGTGCCACAAAAGCGGCGCGGCGAGCAGCGAGTTCCTCGTCGCTTACATGCAGCTCGAGCTTGCCGCCTTCAATATCAACGGTGACCTGATCGCCGTCTTCAATAAGGGCGATGGGGCCGCCAGCTGCAGCTTCGGGGCTCACATGGCCAACGCAGGGGCCCTTCGAGGCGCCGGAGAAACGGCCGTCGGTCAGAAGCGCAACGCTCTTGGACAGGCCCATGCCAACAATGGCACTCGTGGGCGTGAGCATTTCGCGCATGCCCGGGCCACCCTTCGGGCCCTCATAGCGAATAACAACCACGTCGCCGGGCTTGATTTCGCCAGCGAAAATCGCCTCGCAGGCCTCTTCCTCGCTGTTGAAGCAACGGGCGGGACCGGTATGCGTGAGCATGCTGGGGTCGACGGCGCTCTTCTTCACGATGCCGCCATCAGGGGCGATGTTGCCATGGAGCACGCGCAGGGCGCCAACC
>NZ_CDRRGL010000164.1:0-3770 GCF_977041755.1 Slackia sp. | reverse complement strand
TTTGGATATGACTCCTCGCAAAGAAGAAAAGAAGCAGTCCGCCGTTCCTGAGCTTCAGGAGCGCGTGGTCTACATCAACCGCGTTTCCAAGGTCGTCAAGGGCGGCCGCCGTTTCGGTCTGACGGCTCTCGTTGTCGTCGGCGACGGCGAAGGCCATGTCGGCGTTGGCATGGGCAAGTCTCAGGAAGTGCCTATCGCTATTAAGAAGGGCATCGAAGATGCCAAGAAGAATATGTTCGAAGTTCCTATGAACGAAGACCGTACTCTTCCGCACGACATCATGGGCGAGTTTGGCGCGGGCCGCGTTTACCTCAAGCCTGCTGCCCCTGGTACCGGTATCATCGCCGGTGGCCCGGTTCGTGCTCTGCTTGAGCTCGCTGGCTTCAAGAACGTGTTCGGCAAGTCCCTGGGCTCCTCCAACGCGATGAACATCGTGAAGGCTGCTGCCGAGGGCCTCAAGGAGCTCTCTGCTCCCACCGAGGTTGCTGAGCGCCGCAACATGACTGTTGGCCAGATCTATGGCTGGTCCGAGAAGAAGGAGGCGTAATCATGGCTGAAGCGAAGACTCTTCACATCACCCAGGTTCGCTCCCAGATCGGCCGTCCGGCCGACCAGGGTAAAACCCTGAAGGCTCTGGGCCTTGGCAAAATCGGCCGTACGGTTGAGCAGGCTGATACGCCGTCCATCCGTGGCATGATCTTCAAGGTCAAGCACCTCGTTGAGGTTGTTGAGGACTAAGTCCTCTTCGATTATCGAACCGAAAGCCCGCTGTTCGCAGCGGGCTTTTTGTGTATATGTTTCGAAATTGTTTCGCTTGCCGACGGTGAACGGTTGTGAATACGCGGTAGGTGTCGCATCGACTACAATTCTTTGCGCATTGATGTGTCCTCGCTTCATGGAAAATGCAGCGAGGACACATCAATCGGATCTATTCCTGCATCGAAAGGGGAGACCAGTGTCGCAATTGAGCGATCTTGGCAAAGAAGCCAAGCATGACTTCGACGAAGTATCTGAATCGAAGAAGGATTTGCCCTGGTATAAGCGGCTCTCGCTCACCACGTGGATCTTTATTGCGTTGGCTTTGGGCGTTGTGACTGGTATTGCGCTTCAGGGCAATGCTGAATTTGCCACCACGTACATCAAGCCACTTGGCACGATTTTCTTGAACCTCATTAAGATGATCGTCGTTCCGTTGGTCATTTTCACGATGACTGCTGGCGTGATTTCGCTTTCTGACATCAAGCGCGTTGGTGCTATCGGCGGCAAAACGATCGTCTACTACCTCGCCACAACGGCATTCGCCATTATCATTGGCTTGGTTATGGCGAATGTCCTCAACGTTGGCGGCGGGTATAGCCTGCCTGCCGGGGAGCTTTCGTATGAAGCGAAAGAAGCCCCCTCGTTCATTGACACGATTGTGAACATTTTCCCCGCAAATGTCATTCAGCCTATGGCCGACGCTACGATGCTGCAGGTAATCGTGATTGCCCTTGTCTTCGGCTTCGGCATTATGGCTGCGGGCAAGAAAGCCCAGCCCGTCGCCGATCTCGTGAACAGCATGAGCGAAGTGTGCATCAAGATTATGCATGGCATCATCTGCTTTGCCCCCTTCGGTGTTTTCGGCCTCATCACGCCCGTCATTGCGAGCAACGGCCCCGATATTTTGCTGCCGCTGCTGAAGCTGATTGTGGTTGCATATCTCGCTATGATTCTTCATATGGTGATTGTGTACTCTGGACTGGTGAAGATTCTCGCCAACGTGAGCCCCGTCCGTTTCTTCAAAGACCAAATGTCGGCTATGGTGTTCGCGTTTGCTTCTGCTTCCTCGGTTGGTACGCTGCCTGTGAATATGGAGTGCTCCAAGAAGCTTGGCGTTTCCAATGAGGTCTCGAGCTTCGTTTTGCCGCTTGGCGCCACCATCAACATGGACGGCACCTCGATTTACATGGGCGTGTGCTCCATCTTCATCGCGCAGGTGTTCGGCATCGATTTGACTATCGGCCAACAGTTCACCATTGTGCTTACCGCTGTGCTCGCATCTATTGGTACCGCTGGCGTTCCCGGCTCTGGCATGATCATGCTCGCCATGGTGCTGCAATCGGTCGGTTTGCCGGTCGAGGGCATTGCGCTTGTCGCGGGCGTCGATCGCATCCTCGACATGATGCGCACTACCGTCAACATCACAGGCGACCAGAGTTGTGCCGTGTGCGTTGACGCCATGGAGCGTCGCAAGGCCGAGCGCAAGGCCGTGAAGGCGGCGTAGGCAAAGCCTCCGCGAGCGGAAGCCGGTCCGGCATTCCCAAGACCGCGCTCGGCTACCGCTCGCCTTCGGCTCGCTATGCGCCTCGCTCCTTCGCTTCATTTTAGAAGGAAGAGCATATTTGAAGATCAGAGGGTCTTGAAGAATGCCGGACCGGCTTCCGCTCGTTTCTTTCGCCTGGTTTGCGAATTCGTGTGTGGGATATTTTCATCGAGCGCGGTCAGAGACGGCCCCGCCCCAAACGGTTCCGGCTGACGTGCTCCGTGCGACAACCTCACGGGTGCAGAACCTATGAATTGAAGAGTCGTCCGGCTTGTACAGGCGGCTCTTTTCTTGTATTCTTTGAAAGCTTGCGTTTTGGGCGTAGTATGCCCGCAAGCGGTAATGTAGTTTGCCGGCGAGCGAGCTGCCGGCGAAGGCGGGGAAGTCTCCCGCCCGAAAAGCGAAAGGATCCATCATGGAGATTAAAGACCTGGTGCCCGCAGAGGGCTCTACTAAAAACCGTAAGCGCGTTGGCCGCGGTCCTGCTTCTGGCCATGGCAAAACTGCCGGCCGTGGTATGAATGGTCAGCTGTCCCGCTCCGGCGGCGGCAAGCGCCCTGGCTTCGAGGGTGGCCAGACTCCGCTGGCTATGCGCCTCCCGAAGCTCCCTGGCTTCCGCAACTTCAACCGCGTTGAGTACGCTGCCGTCAACGTTTCTCGTCTCGAGCGCAAGTTTGAGGCTGGCGACGTCGTCGACGCCGAGTCTCTGAAGGCTAAGGGTATCATCAAGAAGCTCGACACCCCCGTCAAGGTTCTTGCTGGTGGCGAAATCACCAAGCCGCTCACCATCAAGGTTGACAAAATTTCTGCTGCTGCTGTCGCCAAGATCGAGGCGGCCGGAGGAAAGGTCGAGCAGTCTTGCTAACGTCCATCATTGATGCATTCAAGGTGCCGGAGCTTCGCAAGAAGATTCTGTTCACCTTGGGCATCTTGGCGCTGTACCGCTTCGGCGCGTACGTGCCGGTGCCTGGCATCCCCTTTAAAGAGTTCTCAGACGCTTTTGCCGCGAGCGGCGTGAGCATGACCATGCTCGACCTGTTCACGGGCGGCGCGCTGTCGAACTTCTCGGTGTTCTCGCTGGGCATCATGCCTTACATCACGGCATCCATTATCATGCAGCTGATGCAGGGCGTCATTCCCGCTGTGGGTCGCTGGGCGAAAGAGGGAGAAACCGGTCGCCGCAAGATCACCCAGGTCACGCGTTTTCTGACGCTGGGCCTTGGCTTGATTAACGCTGTCGGCTACCTCTTCCTGTTCAAGAGCTCCGCTTACGGTGTGGTGTTCACGAGCGAGGTCCCCGAGATCCTCACCGACATCATCGTCGTCTTCACGCTCGTTGCAGGTACCGCGTTCATCATGTGGATGGGCGAGCTCATCACGCAGCGCGGCATTGGCAACGGCATGTCGCTCATCATCTTCGTGTCCATCGTCTCTCGCGTTCCCGCGGCTATTTTCAGCAGCGTGAACC
>NZ_CDRRGL010000163.1:0-3782 GCF_977041755.1 Slackia sp. | reverse complement strand
CTGCTCTGTGCCCACGTAAGGAGACTCCCAAGAGCTCACATACGAATCGCCGGGAATCTGGAACAGCTTCGCATAGTCGGACTTCATTTCGGCCGCATATTCGGAAGGCGATTCGTGAACGGCGCCTTGGCGCGAATCGATGTAGGCAAGCGCGGCTTCCGCGCATTGCTCAAGCGTGCGCGCTCCATCGCCGACAATGCGGCGATTGTTGGCCTCGCGACTGCAATCGGAAAGAGCCGCAGCCTCATGCGCGATCATTTCACGCGTTTGCTTCCCAAAATACCTCGCAATAGAATCACTCGAACAATCGCCGCCGAAAACCTCATGCAGAAGATCATACAGATACGCACGGCAAGCGAGATCCATGCCGATTCGTTTTTCAAGCTCTTCGTCGAACATTCCGTCATTCCTTTCGCCAGACGGCGGCACTCGTTTTCCATCACGTCTACGAGAACGCCGTAAAGAAGAAGCCGCCGCGTCGCATTCGATGCGCGGCGCGGCGGCAAAAGCAAATGATTACCAGGTCAGTTCGACAGCAGATTCGTCGAACGAGCAATCTTTGGCCTTGATGAGAACATTCGGATGGGTCTCATCAGGGCTCGGAAGCACCACGATAGTGCCAACGTTCAAATCGTCGCCATACTTCGCGCGCAGTTCGTCGACATCGCCGAAGTCGAGAGCACGATTGGGGCAACCGGCAACGCACGCAGGCTGGCTGCCGTTAGCACGAATGCCGTAGCAACCATCGCATTTGCCAGATACACCCTTTTCGGGGAAATACTTCGGATGGCCGTACGGGCAGCTCATAACGCACATGCGGCAGCCGATGCATTTTTCTTGGTCCTGAACGACCGTCCCGTCCTCAGCCTTCTTGATGGCGCCAACTGGGCAGTTCTTCATGCAAATCGGATCTTCGCAATGATTGCAGCTTGCAGAATAGCTATACGTTTTGACGTCGGGGAACGTGCCGACCGTGTAGCTCTTCACTCCACGATACAGCGTCCCAACCCCAAGACGGTTTTTATCCTTGCACGCCACTTGGCACGCGCGGCAGCCAATGCAGCGCGTCATATCGAAGTAAAAACCAAAAGCCATGATTCCCCCTTAGCCAAGATCGAGGATGCGTGCATCGATGTTGCAATCGTCCTCCAACGCCGGCCCGTCATATTTCTCGAAATTGCAGTTATTGTTGTTGTAGCTCGTTACACCACCACCAGAAATGTCGTTTCCGGTCAGGTAGTTATCGGCACCACCTTCGTCAATTCCGGTCTCTTCGTTCACGCGAACCCAAGAACCATGGGGAATGCCAACCTCGCCCGGCATAAGGTTTTCCATGCAGCATGCCTTGCGTAGCACTTCGCCATACTTCGTCCAAACACGAACGGTGTCACCATTCTCGATGCCCTTCTCCTTTGCGTCGGACGCATTAAGGAAGACGGGGTTCGCCCACGCCTCACGCAGCCAAGGGCAGTTATCGAAGACCGAATGGGAGCGGCGGAAATAATGCGGGTTGAACAGCAGATAAGGATACTCGCCCTTTTCGCCGCCAATCTTTCCGTCTTTGAACGTGGTCTCGTAGCCCAACGTAGGAACGATGTACTCAGGATAGGGAGCGTATTCGTGATCGCACAAACCAATGCTGTTGAACAAGTCGGCCTTCGCCTGGCAGGTAATCTCGAACTTGCCGCTCTTGGTCGTCAACGGCTTGCCCTCGGGGTCTTTGATGAAATCGGAATAGCCGATAAAGGACGAATACTTGTCGCCCTTCTTGCGCTCGACCTGGTAACCACCATTGGAAATGAATTCCTTCAGGGTCACGCGACCGGTCTGAGGCTTGCCCTCAACTCCCCATTCGGCGATATCTTCGTCGGTGATGGTCACGAGGGTCTCGAACTTGCCCGAATCGTCATTCTTGATAACCGTCGCGGTAGCGATGCTGTTGAAGAACGCCTGCTTCTCGCTGATCGGGTAAACGGTCTTCGGATCGACGCCGAGAGCCTCCATGATCAAGGAGTTGATTTGAACATCGGTCTTTGCCTCATACAGGGGTTCGGTCACCTGCTTGAAGCAGAAAAGGAACTCGCGGTTCGAAGCAGACAGGCCACCGGGAACCTCCCACTGGGTGGTGACGGGCAACACGATGTCGGAATACATCGCTTGAGTCGTCATGAATTGCGCCTTCGAAAGCACGAAGTCCATCTTGCGATGCGCCTCAATGCCACGCTTCATGTTCGGGCCAGTTTGCAGATAGGCGTTCTCGTCGTGAATAATGCAGTGGATATCGCACGTACGATCTTCACCGGCCTGAGAGCCCTTGCCCGAATACCAGTCACCGACCATGCGATACTTGCCGGTCATGCACGCTTCCCAAACCTGGGGACCAGGAATAACGCCGTCGATTTCGTTTTTCAGGCTGGGGTAGCCAGTCTTGCCAGCCTTCACCAGCGAAGGACCGCCATTGCCAGCATTGGCATGATAGTTGTTGGCAACGCAATTGCCCGGCTTGCCCATATGGCCGCCCATAGCGCCAATCGTCATGAACAGCTGCGGAACGTTCTCGGAGCCATTGCAGCGCGCGGCAGCGAAGTTGTGCAGCAGCCACACGTTCTTTTCCTTGCCGATTTCACGTGCGAACCAGGTAATCTTGTCCGTCGGAACGCCGCAAATCTCAGAGGCCCACTCGGCGTCATGCTTCACGCCGTCGTATTTGCCCTCAAGGTAGTCAAGGAAGTTAACGTCTTCCTTCAAGTCTTCGGGCTTATGGTCGGCGTCAAAACCGACCGTGTATTTGTCGAGGAAGTCCCAGTCGACGACATTGCCCTCGGCCTTATCGAGACGAATCATTTCCGAAGCGACGCCCAACAAGAATGCCGTGTCGGTACCAGTGCGAATCGGAATCCACTCGGCATCAAGCATCTGCGCAGACGCGGTGTAAATGGGGTCGACGGTGATGAATTTGACGCCGGCCTCCTTAGCGCGAATGTAGTGATAGCTCGGCGTACCAGGGGCAGACCATGCAGGATTCGAGGCATAGAACACGATCGTATCGGCATTGAGCATGTCGGTACGGTCGTTGCACACGCCTGCGTCGGTGTGGGGAATGCCAATCGTATTGGCGGTGTTCAAAAGATAGGCGCCATGAGAGGTCGTGTCGGCGGTGCTAGTGTGTCCGCCCCACGCCAAAAGCGGCGAGAAAGCCAGGCGAGAACCATAGCTTCCCAGAAGGAATGCCTGGTTGCCGTATTTTTCCTTGATGGTTTTGAACTGACCGGCAATATAGTCGATTGCCTCGTCCCAGCTAATACGTTCCCATTCGTCTTTGCCGCGAAGCTCGCCATTCGGATTGTCGGGCGACCAGCCCTTGCGCTTGATGGGATACTTCAGGCGATCAGCGCCAAAGCATTGCTGCTGCTGAGTTTTACCGCGAACACAACCGCGCTGCTGAGGATAGTCGAAAGAATCCTCATGGGTGTCATCGGTTTTCTGGCGAACAACGGCGCCGTCCTTGACCATGACCTTGTTCATGCAGCGGCCGCCGCAGTTATGCCAGCACGCCGCAGGAATCCACTCGCCGCCCTTTGCGGGATCGACGGGCAAACCCGTCTCCTCGGTCGTCTCGAGGCTCGACTCCGCAGAGCAGCCGGTCGCAGCAAGACCCGCAACGCCCGCCATAACAGCAGCAGATGCCCCCAAGAAACCACGACGGGAAATATTATTCGTACCCACTGTCAGTTTCCCCCTTCAGATTTCTACATCGCGCACGTTGCATAGAACGCGTAGCG
>NZ_CDRRGL010000162.1:0-3794 GCF_977041755.1 Slackia sp. | reverse complement strand
ATCGTCGTCGACTATCTCGCCGCAATGACCGACGAGTATTTCCTAGCCGCCCATAAATTCATCTGCCCCCACAGCAGCCGCCACGTAGATTTCCGCAGCTACTTCGACGGAATCGACTACCGGCAGGTATAAAAACCCTCTATGAGATTCGCCCGTCATGCGTTTCCGATAGATTCCGCACGAGCCGAACAGCACCGAATGTGCTGTTCGTGCAAGCCAGAGCCTGACCGAATCAAAAACGCATGACGGGCGAATCTCGACGGATGACATAAAAAGAGGCCGGGCGAGCCCGGCCTCTCCTGCATCGAACTCTTACGCCGCAGCGTCTTTCTTGTTCATGACCTTCGCGATTACGACGAAGCCGCCGCACGCCAACACAATAGTAACGACCAATGGAATCCACGGGCTGCCCATGATGCCCGCAAGGACATAACCGATAGCGCCCGACACGAACACGATAGATGCGTACGGAATCTGCGTCGACACGTGCGCCATATGGTTACACTCAGCGCCGGCAGACGAAAGAATCGTCGTGTCGGAAATCGGCGAGATATGGTCGCCATACACCGCACCGCCGAGAGTCGCGCCGATGGCGACCAAAAACAGCGGGTCGCTCGGGTCGAACACGCCAACGACGATAGGCAGAATAAGCGCGATGGTGCCCCAACTCGTGCCCATAGAAAAGCCGATGAATGCCGCAACCAGGAAAATAGCGAACGGCAGCAGAGCCAGGCTTACACCCAGACCATTCAAGAAGCCGCTCACGAACGGACCCGTACCGATCATGTAACGGCATACGCCGCCGAGCGACCAAGCGAGCACGAGAATCATAATGGCCCCAACCATGGAGCGCACGCCTTCGGCGACGCCTTCCATGTAGCCCTGAAGCGTGCACAGGCCGCGAGGCAGATACATGGCAGCAGCAACGACCAACGCCACGAACGAACCGATGCACAAACCAGCAACGGGATTCTCGCCAACGGCAGTCGCGAACTCAACGCCCTCGAAGAAGCCGCCCATATACAGCATGCCCCAAATAGAGAACACGATCAGAACGAGAATAGGCACAACGAGGTCGAACACCTTGCCCTTCTCGGACACTTCCATTCCCTTGAACTGGGCTTCGGCCTTATTCGCCTCAAACGCCTCGGCGAGCTCGGTCTCTTCCGCAATAACAGTCGCAGGCAAATCGTGCGCGGTCTGCGGGTTATTCTTCGCGGCGATTTTGGCGGCAGTGCGCTCAGTGGCAACGCTCAGGCGCGTATCGCCCTCGACCTCGTTGGGATTGGTGATAACCTTGCCCGGGTTTGCGGCAGCAACTTCCTCGGCCTCAGCAGAACCATATTTCGCAGCAGCCTCTTCGGCCTTCTTCATGGGACCAAAATCCAACCCGATGAATGCAACGAAGAACACGAATACGATAGTACCAAGCGCGTAGAAGTTATACGGGATCGACTGCACGAACAGGTTGAAGCCGTCATCGCCCAGGTAGCCGCCAACGGCAACAGCCCACGAAGACACAGGGGCAATAATGCACACCGGCGCCGCGCTCGAGTCGATAAGCCATGCGAGCTTTTCGTGGCTCATGCGGAAGCGGTCGGTGATAGGACGCATAACCGCGCCAACCGTGAGGCAGTTGAAGTAGTCGTCCACGAAAATGAGAATACCCAAAACGGCGGTCATCACGCGGGCGAGGCGAGCGCTCTTCACGTGCTGAGAAACCCATGCGCCATATGCGCGAGAGCCGCCGGCAATGGCGATGAGCACGACAAGCGCGCCCAGCAACGCCAAGAACAGCAGCAGCGCGCCGTTGTTGGCAATTTGCTCACCCATCATTTGGGGAACCAGGCAGAACGCGTCAACGAGCGAACCGAACCCAACGCCATCGATGGTGAAGGTATAGATGACCATGCCAACGAAAACGCCGATCGTGAGGGAGGAATACACCTCCTTCGTAAGAAGCGCCAATCCGAGCGCCAAAAGCGGGGGCACAATAGACCATATGCCCGTGTCAATGAGCGCAAAACCTTCCATTATCCACTCCTTCATAAGTGGACGCGCTTTCACCTCTTCCCAAAATGTCCGGCAAACCGGAACATCGGCGAAAGCGCGCCCGCTCAACATATGTAAAGAAGAGTATACCCCGCCTTGACCAGGCGGGGTATAGAAGAAGCTTATAACATGGGAACGGTTGAATAATCGGGTGGTACGTTCAAACCCAATTCTGAGCAGGGCATTATATTTCGGCTGACACCGATCCGCGCCACAAAATGCAGCCCCTCTAGCAAATCGGCCACCAGAAACGAACTATTCCAAACCAAGGTCAAGCAGCGCATTGGCGTTACGATACAAAATATCGCGCAATTCATCATCGGTCAGGCCAATATGAGCGAGCCTCGTCAAAAAGTCCGCGGTGTCTTCCCAAGGCGAATCGGTGCCAAACAAAATACGCGTCGTGCCATATTCGCGTACAATGCGCATGAAGTCGTCGTTGGAGATATGGCCAAGCTGGAACGCCGTATCCATATATCCGGGCCATTCAGGATGCAGCTCGGGCGGATGCGTGAAATCGGGCACACTGCCGCCTAAATGAGCCAAAACCGTGCGCTCATAAGGGAATTTGTTAAAGAAGCGATCAATTTCAACAGGCGAGCAATCCCAATCGGGGCCAACCGTCGGATAATCAATGCCCGAACCCGTATGGAATAAGATGACCATATTCTCTTCGATGGCGGCCTCGTATATGGGAAACATTTTAGGGTCGCTCATTTTGAAATGTTGATTCACCGGATGCAGCTTCATGCCCTTAAAGCCCAACTTCGCGCACCGATGAATCTCGGCAACAGGATCATCCATGTCGCGTACCACACTCATGAACGGAACGATATCGGGGTCATCGGTATAATCCTGCAGCCATTCATTGAATTGCGGTACCTGACGAGGGTTCGTAGGCACGGGAAGAATCACCGATTTCTTAACGCCAAGCTCATGTTTTCGCTCGCGAACGCCATCGAGCGTACCAGGATTGAACGCCGTAGCGCCAAAGTTGTCCCCAAAATAAGCGCGCATGCGAGGCGCAAAGCTATCGACCCATGCGTGGGTATGAACATCGACGATTGGACAATCAGGAAGAACCCCCGATCCCGACCCTTCAGTCGGTCGAGAATGACGAAAATGCCAAATAGGCCAACCGTTCGCATCAGGATGATCGGCATCATGGAGATGCTTCTCGTCCTCCAGAATCGCTTTAGCAGGCGTCCATCCCTGGTCAGGATAAAGACGCTCATGAACCTCATGCACTACCCAGGCCATAATCCTCCCCTATCGTTTCACTAAGGGAAAATAGTATCCAATTCCACAAAACAAGAAACGGACGAAACACGATTTCTGACCAAGAGAACACCACTCAGTTCGCTAGGTAGCCTGAAAATGAACCTGTCAAACGCTGCGAGCATTTAACAGGTCGCGGCAAGGGGCGGCGCGCGAGGGGATGGGGGCGCGGAAGCGCGCCGGAGGCGGGCGGGGCGAATCCCGCAAAGCGCCGCGGGCATCCAGCAAGTCGAAGGCCCGTTCGGGCCTCGGGCCCAAAACGAAAAAAAAGGGGGGGCTCTGCGGCCCCGGGAAACAGAGAAGGGGCCTTGCGGCCCCAAAAAGAAAAAGGGCCCTAAAGGCCCTGGATATGCGGAAGCGCCCTGCATGAGCGCGACGCCCTGTCCTCCCGCAGCCTGGCGCTGCAGTACTTTCGGCGAAGGCGGGCTTAACTGCCGAGTTCGGAATGGGATCGGGTGATCCCC
>NZ_CDRRGL010000161.1:0-3878 GCF_977041755.1 Slackia sp. | reverse complement strand
GTGTTCGTCTCCCATTCGCCGGAGCTTATAGATCATGTAGCGACGCGTACGATTATGCTCGGCGCGCGATAGCCTATTGAGCGTTTTGGGCCATGGCGGCGTGCTCCTTGGCGATTTCTGCCATGAGCACGTGCATCGGCCAGAGGCGATTGTGAGCAGTGACCTGCGCTTTGTGGGCGATACTCACGTTCGCTTCGCGCATGGCGGCGAGCATCTCGTTGAGCAGCGCGTTTGGCATGGGGCATACCAGCATGAATTCGTCACGTGGCGCCTGGCCTTCAAAGGCGTTGCGCGCGGGCCTCATGCCGGGCATGCCGGCTATGGCCCCAACGGGGTTGCCCAGATGTTCAGGCGCGATAGTGCGCACGCGAATTCCTAGGTCGCGTAGAACGGCGCGAACGGCATCGCCGCGCGGAGTCCCCTCGTCAAGGCCATAAAGCGCGACCATGGGTTCTTGTTTTTGAGCGTTGCGCGCTTTTGCGCCCGAGCTTTTTTTCGCCACGGTTTCTCCCTGCTTTCCTTATTGAAAACGCCCCGCATTCGAGCGATGCAACGAATGCGGGGCGTTGTGTTCGATTGCCTTGCGACGCGTTTTGGGCTTAGCCGAAGTAGCGGTCGAGCAAGCCCTTCAGGGCGCGGCCGTGACGAGCTTCGTCGCGGGCCATTTCGTGCACGGTATCGTGAATGGCGTCGAGGCCGTTCTTCTTTGCGCAGGTGGCGAGCTCGGTCTTGCCGTTGCATGCGCCGAATTCGCACTCAACGCGCCATGCGAGGTTCTCTTTCGTCGAGGCCTTCATGTTGGGCTCGAGCTCTTCGCCAAGCAGTTCTGCGAACTTCGCGGCGTGCTCCGCCTCTTCGAAGGCGGCCTTTTCCCAGTACAGACCAATCTCGGGATAGCCCTCGCGATGCGCGATGCGAGCCATGCACAGGTACATGCCCACCTCGGAGCACTCGCCGTTGAAATTGGCCTTCAGCTGATCGAGGATGAACTTCTTGTCCTCGTCGGAGATGGCCTCGTTGTCCTTCACGGTTTTGGCGTAGATGCCATATTCGTGCTCAGCGGCGAGCGTCTGCTCACCTTCGAGCTTCTTGAACGCGCTTGCCGGAGCATGGCATACGGGGCATTCCGCGGGAGGCTCGGCGCCTTCATAGATGTAACCGCATACGCTGCAGACCCATTTGGTTTCCATATTCATTACCCCTTTACTTTGTGGTTCCTGCGGCGTTGCCGCCGCGGCCTGTATATCTTCACCGCCGTGTTCATTTGCGTACACAGGCTCGAAATCTTCGGCGCCGTGTTTGCAAATTGGGCAGATGAAATCGGATGGAAGGTTTTCGCCTTCGTAGATGTAACCGCAAATCGTGCACTTCCATGCGACGATTTCGCCAGCATCGGCTGCCGTGCGGGACGCGCTCGCCGCAGCTCCCGTCTTTCTTGTGACGTTGCGGTAGTAGTCGTAGGTGATGGGCGCCTTATCGGAAAGGCGGCGCGCCTCGACGACTTCGCCCACATACATCACATGGCTTCCCATATCGATGCTCTCGACGACGCTGCAATCGAAAAACGCGATGGCGCTTTTCTCGAAAACGAGGCCGCCTTCGGTGCGCGATGGGTTCGCTCCGGGAATGGAAGCGTCGTCGCTCGCGACGAATTTCTCGATGTCGTGCCCGCTTTTCATGCCGAAATGCTCAAAATACTCAAGCGGCGTGGATTCGTCGAGCACCGAGACGCAGAACCGATTTGAAGCGGCGATCGTCTCTTGCGTGCACGAGCCCTTGATACATGCGACGCTTACCTGTCGAGGCTTTGATGCTGCCTGGATGGCGGTGTTCACGATGCAGGCATTGTCGCGGCCATCGGCTTGCGAAGCGAGCAAGAACAGCCCATAGCTGAAGGCGTGAAATGCCTTGGTGTCAACGGAATCGCTCATTATTCCTGCCTTTCTTGGGCGCATGCGGAGCATAATCCGCAGAAGAGCAGCTCATAGCCCGTGATGGTGAAACCAGGCGCGGTCGCCTTGTCCAATGACTCTGTGACGCTGCTTGGTAAGTCAACCTCGACGTCGTCGACGCGGCCGCATTTCGCGCATACCACGTGGTAGTGGGGGCGCAGGGTGTCGTCGAAATGATCGGCGCCGCTGCTTACGCGCACTTTGAGCGCTTGGCCATTGTCGGACATCTTGTTGAGGTTGCGATATACCGTAGCCCTGCTGATAGAAGGGTATTCGTCCTTCATGGACTGATACACTTCGTCGGCGGTGGGGTGGCTGCCATGGAGTTTGGCGAGTTGCCCCGCGATGATTTTTTGCTGAACGGTGTTGCGCTGAGCCATGGTGACCTCCTCTCGGTATGTCTAATACTATATGCCAATTGATATCAAATATCAATAAGAATTTTTGCTTGATGTCGAAACCGCGCAGGAATGCAGGTCCGCAGGCCCCATTTTTTGAAATGGGGTACTATCGATGCTTTCAAGTTATCTATGTATGGAGGAAGTCATGCGCACCGCCGCGTCTCGTTTGCCAAAGGGCTTTTCGCTCGAGGAACGTCTTGCCGCATGCGCGAGCAATGTCGAATCGCACCCAAAAGACCGTGCGGGCCAGTGGCGCTGTTGGGCGCCCTTGGGCGAACGGCGCGGCGACCCCTATGCCGCTGTTGTGCTCGATTTGGGTTGCGGCAAGGGCGAATATACGGTCGAATGCGCCGCCGCGCGCCCCGATGTGTTGTTCGTGGGGCTCGACGTCGATGGCGTATGCGTGATGCGCGCGGCAGAACGCGCCATTGCGCAAGGCGTGTCGAACGCCGTGTTCGTGCTGCACGACGACTCCGATTTGTCGGAAACGTTTGGCGAGGGCGAACTTTCCGCAATGCTGCTGAATTTCCCCACGCCGTTCCCGAAAAAGAAGAAGGCGCACTACCGGCTCACGCATTTCGAGCGACTTATGTCGTATCGTCCGCTGTTGGCGCCGGGCGCATTCGTTCGGTTGCGCACCGACAGCATGCCGCTGCGCGATTTCTCGCTCACTCAGCTCAAGATCGCGGGCTATGACGTGCAGTGGAACACCGACGATGTGCGAGGGATGTTTCCCAATGAGCCGTGGAGCGGATACGAGCATAAGCTCGTGGCGCAGGGCGCGCCCGTATGCGGGTTTGCGGCGGTGCCGGGGCCTGCGCCGGAAAACCCGCAGCAAACCGCGCCACTCTCGCTTGTGAGCTATTTGCCCGAAGATATCGAAGACCTCGCATACGTGCCCCATGGTATGCAGGGGTGCGTCGAGAACATGAAGGGCCGACGCGCGAATCGTCGTGCGAAGGGTCTTTCGGAATGGACGCGTCCGATTATTTAGTGCGGTGGGGCCCTCGTCGCATGGGCATTTATCGAGAATTGCGCGCTGTCACCCTCGCGCTGGTATACTTTCCCTGCTAAAACGCAACCGATTCGAAGAAGGTTTTTATGACCGCGAAAGCGTTGATTCTTGCTGCGGGCGCTGGAACCCGCATGAAATCCGACAAACCCAAGGTTGTCCACGAGGTGCTTGGCAAGCCGCTCGTGCGCTGGGTTGTCGACGCCGCCCATGATGCCGGCATCGAAGATGTGGTCACCGTGCTCGGACATATGTCCGAAAAGGTTGCTCCTCTTGTTGAGGGCGATACGAAAATCGCCATTCAAACCCAGCAGCTTGGCACGGGCGACGCCGTGAACGCCGGTCGTGAGGCATTCACGCAGGCCGACGGCTCGATCGCCGAGGGTTCGCTCGTGGTTCTTTCGGGCGATTGCCCGCTTATCACTCCTGAAACCATTCAGGCCCTTATCGCCAAGCGCGAAGAGACGGGCGCGGCCGTGGTCGTGCTCACCATGCATATGGACGACCCGTTTG
>NZ_CDRRGL010000160.1:0-3908 GCF_977041755.1 Slackia sp. | reverse complement strand
GAGCACGAGCCCATGAGTCTAGCCGCAAGGCCAGACTAGCAGTAGAAAAGCATGTCGTCGTACGTCGGAACGGGCCAATAGTCGCTTGCGACAATAGGCTCCATGGCGTCAACCGCGGCACGCAGCGCATCCATCGCGGGGCGCACCTTGTGGGCATACGCGTTGGCCTGCTCTTGGGAATCGGCAATCGCTTCGGCCGCGACATGGGCATCGCGCAAAGCATCGAGGCCATCGTAAATCGCGTTCACGCCTTCGGTGAGCGTCTTGAGCTCGCGGTGCTCGTGCGACATGGGCGCATCGGGCATCGCGGCGGTCACCGTGGTAATGCCCTTGGCGATCTTCGTGGCATATGCGCTGATCACGGGCAAATACGTGCGACGCGCCATGACTTCCATGGTGTTCGCTTCAATATTCATGAGCTTGTTATACTTCTCAAGCTTCACCTCGTAACGGCTGCGTGCCTCGACGGGCGAAAGCACGCCCATCTCAGAGAACAGCTCGAGGTTCTTCTCGGCAACGAAGCACGGCAACGCATCGGCGGTCGTGGCGAAGTTGCACAGGCCACGGCGCTCGGCTTCGACATGCCATTCCTCAGAATAGCCGTCGCCCGAGAACAGGATGCGCTTGTGCGCCTGCAGGCTCTTGCGAACCCAATTGAGCGCGGCATGCTCGAATTCCATGTCGCCGCGCGCCTCCATGGCATCGGCGAATTCCTTGAGCGTTTTCGCCACGGCGGTGTCGAGCACGGTATTCGCGTCGGACACGTTCACACTCGAGCCCGGCATGCGGAATTCGAATTTATTGCCCGTGAAGGCGAAGGGGCTCGTACGATTGCGGTCGGTCGTGTCGCGCTCGAGGTTCGGCAACACGTCAACGCCGAAGTCGAGCTGCTCGCGCAGCGTGTGCGCGGCGGTTTCGCCCGAAGTAAGCGCGTCGATGATGCTCGAAAGCTCATCGCCCAAGAAGATCGAGATAATGGCCGGCGGAGCCTCATGCGCGCCCAAGCGATGATCGTTTCCGCAGCTTGCAACGCTCATGCGCAGCAAGTCTTGATAATTGTCGACCGCCTCAATAACGCAGGTAAGGAATACGATGAACTGCAAGTTCGCCTCAGGCGTGTCGCCCGGGTCAAGCAGGTTCTCGTCCTCGGTACCGAAGCTCCAGTTATTGTGCTTGCCCGAGCCGTTAATGCCCTCAAACGGCTTTTCATGCTGCAAGCACACGAGGCCATGGTGGCTCGCGAGCAGCTTCATCATTTCCATGGTGAGCAGGTTCTCGTCAACCGCGCGGTTCACGTTGCAAAACACCGGGGCGAGCTCATGCTGGCAAGGCGCGACTTCGTTGTGCTTGGTTTTCGCGGCAACCGCGAAGCCCCACAATTCGTCGTCGAGCTCTTTCATAAACGAATTCACCGTAGGGCGAATGGCGCCGAAGTAATGCTCGTCGAGCTCTTGGCCCTTGCACGGCGGCGCGCCAAACAGTGTACGGCCACACACGATGAGGTCTTGGCGACGCTCGTAATCTTTTTCAGAAATAAGGAAGTATTCCTGCTCGGTGCCCACATTGACCGTGACGTGAGCGGGATTTTTGCCGAACAGCGCAAGCACGCGTTTCGTCTGCTTGTCGAGCGTGGCCATAGAGCGCAGGAGCGGAGTCTTCTTGTCGAGCGCCTCGCCCGAATACGAGCAAAACGCCGTGGGCACGCACAGCACTTCGTCTTTAATGAATGCGGGGCTCGTGGGATCCCACGCGGAATAGCCGCGCGCCTCAAACGTTGCGCGCAAACCGCCATTGGGGAAGCTCGATGCATCGGGCTCGCCCTGAACGAGCTCCTTGCCCGAGAATTTCACAATCGCCGTGCCATCGCCCACCGGATCGAGAAAAGCATCGTGCTTTTCCGACGTGATGCCCGTAAGGGGCTGGAACCAGTGCGCGAAATGCGTGGCGCCATGCTTGAGGGCCCATTCCTTCATGCCGTGGGCGACGGCGTTTGCCACGTCAAGATCGAGCGGCTTGCCCTCCTTCACGGTTTCAGAAAGCTTCTTGTACACGTCAGAGGGCAAATATTCCTTCATGACGTGATCGGAGAAGACCATGGTTCCATAACGACTCGTGAGGTCGGCGTTCATGTGGGCTCCTAAATCGATTGTTCGTTCAGTGAAAACGAGGCCGTGGCGTGCCTTCATAAAAGTTTCCACCATGTTTCGAAAGCCATTCTAACGGTATGCGTGCGCTTTCGCCGCCTAAAGCGCGCAAGCGGCAAAAACTATACGAATCAATGCAAGACGGTCGTCGCACGACGAAGGGGTGTATGTCCCGCAAGCAAAACGCCCCGCTTCATATCAAAGCGGGGCGCTCTTCATAGTTTTTAAGAAAGGCGCAGCGACGTGTTGAGCCAATCGCTGTCGGGCCGACAAATGAGCCTTGCATTGTTGTAAGCCATCTTCATGGTAAGGATCGTTTGCCCAATATAGGCCCCCGATTCCATAAGCTCAACGACAAGCGCGACATCGGGCTGCTCATTTTCGGTAAGATCGAGCGGAAGAAGCAGGCTCATCGTGTTCTTTGTGGGATAAAACGCTGGAACGGCCGTTTTGAAATTCCACTCGACACGCTTTTGAGCAAGCTCGATAGCGTCATCAAGCCTATTGATAAGCCTGCGCTTGATTCTCACGTTGTCCTCGACAGCCTCGCGAAGCTCATCGTACGCGGCGCGTCTCGACGTGTCGTCCTCGGCATGCATCGTTTTGTCGAGCGCCTCTATCGCATCATCTGCGCCACGAAGCTCTTCGGCGAGAAACGCCTGCGGCAATCGGTCGATATTGTCGAGAAGAATGTGGTCGACATCGCGCTGAAGCGTTCGACTTCCGTCAAAAAGTAGGTCGTCTTTCTTTTCGACATACGACGCCCTTTGTGGCAGAGGCTCAAACGAAGCCACGAGCTTCTTTCCCCACATTCTCGAACCCGCTTTGCAGAACGCCTCGAAGCGCCAAGGCTGCTCCATGTTCGACGGGGAGAAGCACGCATAAATCGCCTCATACGTTGCGTCGACGAGACCCGTATTGAATGCGGCAATTCCCCTTTCGCGGCTTTCGAGCACTTTGCCCTCAGCCTGCAACCTATAGAAGGTATACGTGAGATAGCTTTTGAGAATCGAATTCGACTTTGGCTCGTCGTCGGCTTCGAACCCCCACTTTTCAGCGAGCGCCATCTCGGCAAGGCTTTCGATCGTATCGTCGAAATTCCCCAGGTAGGCCCAATCGAAAAGCGCGTGGCCAGCGCGCACCTTTTGCCGAGCGAAATTGTCCACGAAGCAGACATGCCACGGCAGTGCGCCCGGCCTTTCCGCCCCGCGATCGCGTTTGATGGAAACCTCGACGAGCGTTTCTCCGTCGTCGCGCACGATGCTCACGGGGAAAATGACCTTGCCTTCGTAATACCGAAGCACGCGGTTGGACAGCGCATAGTCCCAATCGCGATTCAGCAATGCCAATACGTCGATATTGCGCTGCTCATATTCGGCAATCTGCTCGTTGCGGCGCTGCGACACCCAGACGAACGAAGAAAACTCGGCATCCATTGAATCGAGCTCGTTCAAAACGGCGAGGGGCACAGGGTTCACGAGACAATCTTCAGATTCCTGCATACCCGCAAAACCGTCCTCCATAAGCGCCGGGAGCGGCTCTTTGGGGAGTCGGGGCTTTTCCGATTCGGCCTTCGCCTCGGCAACGCAATCGCGACGCAGCTTCATATGCTCGACGATGGGAACATACGACAGAAACCACGCAGGCCCGCCTTCCTGTGCATTCTCAGAGATAGAGATCTCAACGGCCTCGCCATTCGCCATTTCGATATGCGTTGGGAAGCTAATCGTTTTCGCGTTGTGCATGCGCAATGCTCCCTGAGAA
>NZ_CDRRGL010000159.1:0-3956 GCF_977041755.1 Slackia sp. | reverse complement strand
CATGCGAATCGCTTCTCGTCGATGAATCCATCGCTGCCGATTTCCTGCCGAAGGCGTTGCGCGCGCTTGCCGAAGCGGGCGTGACTATCCATGGCGATGCGGCGGCTCGGCACGCTGCCGATTTGGCAGGGGATGCTGTGCTTTCGAGGTTCGTCGATGCGACCGATGACGATTGGGGTCGTGAATACCTTGCGCTCGAGATAAGCGTGAAGACGGTTTCTGGCGTTGAAGGGGCGATTGCGCACATCAATCGTTACGGCACCAGGCATTCCGAGTGCATCGTGGCCGACGATACGACGCAGGCGGGCGCCGATGCAATCGAGGAATTTCTCGCGGGCGTCGATGCCGCTGCGGTGTATGCAAACGCTTCGACCCGTTTCACCGATGGCGGCTGCTTCGGGCTTGGTGCTGAAATCGGCATCTCCACGCAGAAGCTGCACGTGCGCGGCCCCTTCGCGCTCGAAGCGCTTACCACGTATAAATATCAGCTTCGTGGGTCGGGCCAGGTGCGAGGCTAGCGTGACGAATGAAAGCTTGAATGTGAGCGATTTTTTGAGTGCCGGCTGCGGTTCTGTCGAACAATCGAGCGAAGGCCAGCTCCTTGCGAAGCTGGGCGCCGATGGACGTCCGTGCCGTTTGGGCGTTATGGGGGGCACGTTCGATCCCATTCACAATGGCCACCTCGAAATCGCTCGTCGCGCATGCGAATCGCTCGGCCTTTCGGGCGTGCTGTTCGTGGTTGCGGGCGACCCATGGATGAAGCATGGGCGCGCCTTGACGCCTGCGGAAGACCGCTTTGCCATGGTCCAGGCCGCTATTGAGGGTGACGTGCGCTTTGCTGCAAGCCGCAGGGAAATCGATCGCGTGGGGGAAACCTATACGGTCGATACGTTGCGTGAGCTGCGTCGGTTTCTTCCCGCACACGTCGAGCTGTGCTTCCTTATGGGAGCCGACGCTGCGGCTCGTTTAGGGGAGTGGCGCGAGGCGAGCGAGCTTGGCGGCCTTGCGAGGTTCGCCGTGGTGTCGCAGCGTGACGACGTGTCGCTTGACGGGCGTGACCTTTCCCGCCTTGCTCAAATCATTGATGCGCGCGAGATATTGCAGGTATCGATGCCTCAGATGGATGTATCTTCTACCGATTTAAGGGAAAAAGTGCGTCAGGGCCGCTCCATTCGCGATGAGGTGCCAGCGGTTGTGGCAGACTATATCGAGTCACACGGGCTCTACCAGCGCTGAATCGCTGGACGTATGCAAGGGGCGATTGATATGGCCAAGGCCAAATCGAAGAAAAAAGAAAAGAAGCTGAAGAAGCGCCAGGAGCGCTGCGAGCAGGTTGCCGCGATTTCTCCTGACCGTTTCGACGAAATGCGCCAGGCGCTGCAGGCGCGCGTGAAAGCGTCGCGTTACCGCCATTCGCTCGGCGTTTCCCAAACCGCCGAACAACTGGCCCGCATCTATGGCGTGAATCAGAGCGAGGCGGCCGTTGCGGGCCTTCTGCACGATTGGGATAAGTCGCTAACGGGCGACGAGCTCAAGCGCAAGGCGAAAAAGCTCAAACTCGCAGGTAAGGAAGTGCGCGAGCATGCGACGGGCGTGTTGCATTCGTGGACGGCTGCGGCAACGCTGCGCGACGAATTCCCCGAGCTTTCCGATGCTGTGCTGCAGGCGATTGGCCGACACACGTGCGGTGCGGTTGGAATGTCCGATTTGGACATGGTGGTGTTCGTTGCCGACATCATTGAGCCGGGCCGCGATTTCCCCGATATCGAGGGGTTGCGCGCCGTGGTGGGCGAGGTGTGCCTGGAAGAATTGTTCTATCGCACCTACAAGGCTAACTTCATGTATCTGCTTTCTGCCGACATGGTAGTGGCGCCGCCGTCGCTTGACGTGTACAATTCCCTGGTCGTTGAGCGCAAAGAACGCCTTGAGGCCGAACGTGCCGCGTGCGATGCGCCAGCTGGGAACGAAGCCTCGGAAGCGCAATTGCTTGCTGTCGAAATTGCTCGTCGCGAGCAGCTGGCTCGTGAGGCCGAACAACAAATGGCGCTTGCCCGCAAGGCTGCCGAAGAGCGCGAACGCGTGCGTGAAGAGAAGCGAGCGAAAATGCAGGCCGAAGCCGCCGAGGCGCGAGCCAAGCAGCCTGAGAAATCCAAGGTTGAGTGCACGCCGAATGGCGCGCGCATTATTCCCATTCAGTAAACCGTTGGGCGCCTGCCCAAAAGCTTAGAAAGGATATGCCGAATGGCAAAAGACAAAGGACTTACCGCCCTTGAGAAAGTGATGATCGCTGCGAAGGCGGCCGATTCCAAGAAGGCTACCGACATCGTGATTCAGGACGTTCGCGAGCTCGTGAGCGTGACCGATTTCTTCGTTATCGTGACCGCGCAGAACAACCGCCAGGTTGCCGCTGTGCTCGATGCCATTGAAGAGGCCGAGGTTAAAGAGGCTGGCGTGAAGCCGTTTGGCATCGAAGGCGCCGATGAAGGTTTCTGGGCCCTGCTCGACTTTGGCGATTTCGTGGTGCACTGCTTCCAGCCCGAAGGCCGCGACTACTATCGCCTCGAAGAGGTGTGGAACGATGCTCCCACGATTGACTTCGAACCCGATGAGACGAAAAGCGAAGATGCCGAATAATTAACAAACCAATATTGCTGCAGCTTCGTATATAATAAAACGCTGCACAAGCCCCCGTGGCTCAACGGATAGAGCACCGGACTTCTAATCCGATGGTTGTGGGTTCGATTCCCGCCGGGGGCACCATGTAAAAGCAAGGCCCGTTCTTTGAACGGGCCTTTTCATTTACCCCATTCCTCTTTTTCAAGAATTCGATGCACTGACCTGCAGTTTCGATTCTCTCGAAAAAATTTTCAAAAAGGGGGTTGCGTTGTGGGGAAGACATCTGTATAGTATTCGCTTGCCGCTTGGGCATCACTCAAACGGCACGAGAAACATGGTGGGTGTGGCCTAGTTGGTTAGGGCGCAAGATTGTGGCTCTTGAGGTCGTCGGTTCGAATCCGATCACCCACCCCAGTTTTTCAACATAAGGCATTGTGGGCTATGAAAGCTATGTTCACAATGACTGCGGGAATCCGCGAACCTTTACATATGCTTTCTTTTCTGGATCGTTAGCTTAGTTGGTAGAGCAGGGGACTCTTAATCCCAAGGTCCGGGGTTCGAGTCCCCGACGATCCACCACTTGCACTTTCGGTGTCGCTGCAGCTGAATGAAAGCTAAGCTGCAGATGACTTTGCGTTTAAACGCGCGAACCTTTACATATGCTTTCTTTTCTGGATCGTTAGCTTAGTTGGTAGAGCAGGGGACTCTTAATCCCAAGGTCCGGGGTTCGAGTCCCCGACGATCCACCACTGAAGTTTAAAGACCAGGCCAAGTACCTGGTCTTTTCATTTATTTCGGGAGTGTAAAAAACTTTTGAATAATGATGGCCCTCTGCTAAATATCGGCGTTCCCCCCTTTCGCCTCGTGCCGGCAGTCGCTATCATAGACGCTTAGTTTTTGAGTCAATTTCGAAACCGCGTGTGCGGTTTGAATAGAAGGAGGCGGTTTTAGGCATGAGCGACATGATGAGGTACCGCGGTAAACGCGCACTTGTCACGGGCTTGAGCCTCGAGCCGGGTCATGTATATAAAATCGACCCGCTCGAGCGCAAATACGGGCGCGAGGGCTTTTGGGTTGAAATCACCGATGGCGAGTCGCGCTGCACTCGTCCCTACGACAATGCTGATGCTTTTCTCGCTAGTTGGGAAATGGCCGAGCCTCCCGTGAACGTTGCGTTGAATCTTCCGTCTAACGGGCGATAGAAAACGCCTTCGGTTCGTATGTCTGCCGCCTTCGGGCGGCTTTTCTTTTTTTTTTGAGTTTCCACCCCTCGCGCCTATCGAAGGTGCCGCGCGCTGTGCGGTTGCTCTTATGTTTCGACGTGTTTTTGGTCGACGGGA
>NZ_CDRRGL010000158.1:0-3998 GCF_977041755.1 Slackia sp. | reverse complement strand
ATCTTCATGCGGAGCGCGCCGCTCTTGCCAACTGCCGAGCTCGAAACATCTCGCCCGAAGGCGCGACCCTCTACGTAACCCTCGAACCATGCTGCCACACCGGCAAGCAGCCCCCGTGCACCGAAGCCGTCATCGAATCGGGCATCGCACGCGTCGTCGTAGGGTCGGCCGACCCCAATCCGCTTGTCGCAGGACGAGGCTGCGAACAACTTCGCGCAGCTGGCATCACAGTCGACGAGGGCGTCGCGCAAGCGGAATGCGATGCCCTCAACCCCATCTTCTTCCACTTCATCACGCATCACACGCCTTACGTCACGTTGAAGTATGCCATGACGCTCGATGGCAAAATCGCCACGAAAACCGGCGCATCGCGCTGGATTACCGGCCCTGCTGCACGAGAACGCGTGCATGCTGAACGCCTGAGGCACGCCGCCATCATGGTCGGCATCGGCACCGTGCTCGCCGATGACCCGCAACTCACCTGTCGAATCGAAGGCGGACGAAACCCCCTACGCGTTATATGCGACTCGCGCCTGCGCACCCCCATAACTTCCGCAATCGCCCAATCTGCCCGCAACGTGCCGACGATTATCGCGTGCACTCCCAACGCATCAGGCGAGCGCGCCTCAAAGCTCGGGGAGACAGGCTGCGAAATCATGCGCGTTCCCGAGCACGACGGACGCATCGATTTGCGGCAGCTTATGGCCGCCCTTGGAAAACGCGGCATCGACAGCGTACTCATCGAAGGCGGCGCCACGCTCGCCGCATGCGCCCTCGAGGCCGGCATCGTAAACCACGTGCAGGCGTTCATTGCGCCGAAAATTTTCGCAGGCGTCGGCGCGCCTTCCCCGCTTGGCGGCACGGGAGTCAATACGCCTTATCAAGCGTGGACGCTTTCCGCAACCACCGTCGAGAGGCTTGGCAACGACGTGCTTATCGAAGGAGACGTTGTATCTGCCGAAAACGCCGCGCCAAAGGAGGACGCATGTTCACAGGACTAGTCGAAACCGTGGGCCGCGTGCGTTCCATCAAACGCGGCGCGGCAAGCTCGGTGCTCTCCATCGAAGCGCCAGCGATTATGCAAGGCGTACGCATTGGCGACAGCATCGCCACCAATGGCGTATGCCTCACCGCAACGCGCGTAGACGATGTGGGCCTTTGCGCCGACGTGATGCACGAAACGCTGCGGCGATCGTCGCTCGGAACGCTGAGCGCTGGCAGCACCGTGAACCTCGAGCGCGCCATGCCGGCCAATGGCCGCTTCGGCGGACACATCGTGTCGGGGCACATCGACGGCACGGGGCGCATCACCTCCACGCGGCGCGACGACGTTGCCGTGTGGTACGACATCGAGGCGCCCGAAGCCATCACCCGCTACGTCGTTGAAAAAGGCTCCATCGCCATTGACGGAGTAAGCCTCACCGTGGCGCGCGTTTCCGAAAACGGCTTCTCTATTTCGATGATTCCCCACACCGCCGACGTAACCGCGCTTGGGCGTAAGCGGGCGGGAGACATCGTGAATTTGGAATGCGACATCATCGGCAAATACGTCGAAAGGCTTCTTTCCTCGGGCCGCGCAAGCCCCGTCACTAAACCGCACACGTCCGATTGCGCGAGCAAAGCACAATCGACGCTCACCGCCGATTTCCTTGCAAGCAACGGCTTCTTCTAAACCGCACCACGCCACCTCGGCATACCGAAAGGAACCCCTCATGATTGAATACTCCACCATCGAACACGCGCTCGATGAGCTGCGCGCCGGCCGACTCATCATGTGCACCGACGACCCCGAACGCGAAAACGAAGGCGACCTCATTTGCGCGGCGCAATTCGCCACCACCGAGAACATCAACTTCATGGCAACCCACGCCAAAGGCCTCATTTGCATGCCCATGAACGACGAGTACATCGCCAAGCTCGCCCTGCCTCAAATGGTCGCCCGCAACACCGACAACCACGAAACGGCCTTCACCGTATCGATCGACCACGTCGACACGACCACGGGCATTTCCGCCGCCGAGCGATCGATTACGGCCATGAAGTGCGTCGACCCCGACGCCCAACCGCAAGATTTCCGCCGTCCGGGGCACATGTTCCCCCTGCTCGCCAAAGCGGGCGGCGTGCTCGAGCGCAATGGACACACCGAAGCGACCGTCGATCTGTGCCGCCTCGCCGGCCTTGAGCAGTGCGGCCTGTGCTGCGAAATCATGCGCGACGACGGCACCATGATGCGCGCAAGCGAACTCGCTGAAAAAGCCAAAGAATGGGGCTTGGCGTTCATCACGATCAAAGACCTGCAGGAGTACCGCAAAACGCACGACCACCTGGTCGAGCCCGTCGCGGCGGCCAAAATGCCGACCGCATACGGCACGTTCGTCGCACACGGCTTCCGCAACACGCTCAACGGCGAACACCATGTGGCGCTTGTGAAGGGCGATATCGGCGACGGAGAAAACGTGCTCGTGCGCGTGCATTCGGAATGCCTCACGGGCGATGCATTCGGCTCGCTGCGCTGCGACTGCGGCGAGCAGCTCGCCGCGAGCATGCGCCAGATCGAACAAGAGGGACGTGGCATTGTTTTGTACATGCGCCAGGAAGGCCGCGGCATTGGCCTTCTGAACAAGCTGCGCGCCTACGAGCTGCAGGACCAGGGCATGGACACGCTCGACGCGAATCTCGCGCTTGGGTTCCCCGCCGATGCGCGCGAGTACTACATCGGCGCCCAAATCTTGCGCGACCTCGGCGTGAAGAGCATGCGACTGCTCACCAATAATCCCGACAAGCTCTACCAGCTTTCGGGCTACGGCCTCACCATCGCCGAGCGCGTGCCCATCGAAATCGCCCCCACGGAGTGCGACAAACATTATTTGGAGACGAAACGCGACCGCATGGGCCACATGCTCACTGTGTAATTACCGAAGAACCCACAAGCAAGCAACCGCAAAGAAAGGCACCGCATCATGAAACTCTACGAAGGAAAAGTCGTATCGGAAGACATCAAAATCGGCATCGTCGCCGCCCGCTTCAACGAATTCATCGTCTCGAAGCTCGTCTCGGGAGCGCAAGATGCACTCGTGCGCCATGGCGTTGCCGATGAGGACATCGCCCTGGCATGGGTGCCAGGCGCTTTCGAGATTCCGCTGGCAGCAAAGCGCATGGCGGAAAGCGGCAAATACGACGCCGTCATCACCCTGGGCGCTGTGATTCGCGGAGCCACGAGCCACTACGACTTTGTATGCTCCGAGGTTTCCAAGGGCGTGGCGAACGTCGCCCTTGGCGCTGACATCCCCGTGATGTTCGGCGTGCTCACCACCGACACCATCGAGCAGGCGATTGAGCGTGCTGGCACGAAAGCGGGCAACAAGGGGGCCGAGTGCGCGCAGGGCGCCATCGAAATGGTGAACCTGCTTCGCGAAATGGCGTAAAACGGCCAGCCGAGCGTCCAGCACAATTCCCGAGAATCGGAAGCGCGTTTTCCGCCGTCTCCCCGCCTGCCCTGAGAGGCCTTTGGGGGCGTCGGTGTTCAAATATGATCTTCATTTCAATATGAAACACCGCCAGCGAGGCGCATAGCGAGCATCGCGAGCGGTAGCCGAGCGTGCCCCCGAAAGGCCTCTCAGGGCAGGCGGGGAGACGCGAACGATTTGACATAGAAACGAAACGGACGGCCCTTGTGAGTCGTCCGTTTCGTTTCTTTATTCGTACGAAGTGATAATCGCTTCCGCCACGCGAAGGCCATCGACCGCGGCGCTCATAATGCCGCCTGCATAGCCCGCGCCCTCGCCGCACGGGTAAAAGCCGCCCGCGATGGGCTCGCCTTCCGCCGTGCGAGAAGCCGCCGCAACTCCAGCCGACTCGTCGGCGATCTTCAAGCCGCAATCGGTCGTTTGCGAGAACAGCGCCTGGCACGTTGCCTTGTCGCGCACGATGCGAACGGGGCTCGAACTGCGCGTTTCAACGCCCGTAAGCACGGCATTCGGGTCGCTGAAGCCACGAAT
>NZ_CDRRGL010000157.1:0-4056 GCF_977041755.1 Slackia sp. | reverse complement strand
GATCCTCGGGAAAATGGCCCTTCATTTCGGCCTCAAAGCCGTATTTCGCGTAGCGCTCGCGCACGTCGAGCGTGCTTTCCTTGAAAAGCGTCGCGTCTTTGCCCAAATAGGGCGACTCCCACGGGTACACGTACGAACCGCCAGGCACCATAAACAGCTTGTTGAATGCGACTTTCATCGCGTCAGCGTATGCCGAATCATTCGCCTGGCGCTCGCCTAAAACGGCGCACAATTCCACCATGCGCGTAAGGGCATCCGAACACATCGAATCGACTTTGAGCCCTTCATCCCAGGTCGCAAGGCGCTTCGCATTCGCCACGTCAGACTCCGCCAAGCGACCAAACACCGCGCGCGTTTGCTCGCTCGCAAGAACGTCCAGCTCTTCCGCGTTCGGCTCCGCGCCAAGCGCAACATGGAACAATCGATAGATGTACGCCCTGTCGGCAAGCGCCATGCCGATGCGCTCAATCGTGTTCTCGTTCATAGGTTCCCTCCTTGCGAAGCCGATTCATTCTCCCCGTTCGGCGTTCATTTTCTCAATCTCGACCATTTTATAGCCCATGCAGCCCTGGCAGCACAACCACGTGCGGCGCAAATGGCAATTCTCGCATTCGGGCATCGCCTTAATGCGGTACGCGGGCCGATCGATTCGCCTCATGAAATGCGCCGCGAGGTCGTTAACGTTGGCGCAATCGCGAATGTCGACCTTCTCGAATGCCGACATACCGAAGCATCGAACCGCGCGCAAATCGGGCAGCACGTCTATGACCGGGCGACAGAACGACTCGGTATCGACGAGCGTGCACTCATCGGCCCCATGGCGGGCCACCAAATCGCGAAGCCACCGCTTTTCCTCGTCGGACCATATGCACCACGGGGGACGGTTGCAGTCGTAATAGGGCAATACGCCAATCGCATCCATATCGGCAAACATCTTCAGCAGGAACGGCTTGCATGCGCGGAAACGCTCGATGGCGTTTTGACCACAGCCCTCGGGAAACTCCGGCACCGTAAGCGAAATGCGCACCTTGTCGAACCCGTAGCGCTTCAGCAAATCGAGCATGTAGCCGTATTCCATTGTTTCGCCGTGCAAATTAAGCCCCAAATTAATTCGACGGCCCATACCGCGATTAAAAACCAGCTCGTCGACCCCGCACATAATGCGCTCGAAAGCGCCTTCGCGCAATTCGCTCGGCGCGTTCCAATTCACAAGAAGCGTGACTTTGGGAAGGCTCAGCACATCGGCATGCTTTTCGATGAGCAAACCGTTCGTGTATACCGTGAGCATGGCAACGTTTTCGCAGGCCACAGCCCTGCGAACAATCTCGTCAAAATGAGGATGCAACGTAGGCTCGCCGCCGATGAGCCCTATGTTCACGGGGCCCGTGCGCGTCAAAAATTCAAGGGCGGCATCGAAGTTTTCGAGCGCGATGTCGCCCGACCCCGCGCCCATGGTTTCGTGCGCAAAGCAATACGGGCAATGCAGGTTGCATCGCGAGCTCAGGCTAATGTTGGGCACCGTTTCCCTCCCCTATGCGAAAAAAGCCCGGGAAGACAAGCCTCCCGGGCTCCAGGCACGCCTTGTTTTACCAATCAACCTCGGTGAAGCCGGTTTCGGTCGCCGCTTCCTTCGCGTTGATGTACACATTGGGCTTGGTCTTGTCGGACGAAGGAAGAACCGCGATATCGCTCACCAGAGCATCGCCGTACTTCTTCTTGAGCTCTTCGACCTCGCCAAAATCGAGTGCGCGGTTCGGGCACGCCGCAACGCATGCGGGAGTGCCGCCAGCCTCGCGAATAAGGTAGCAGCTGTCGCACTTGCCAGCCTTGCCGTCTTCCCACAGCTTCGGAACGCCATAGGGGCAAGCCTCAACGCAGGCGCCGTCGCCCTTGCACACTTCGCGGTCGAGAATAACCGCGCCGTCTTCGCGCTTGTCGATTGCGCCCGTGGGGCATGCGGCCATGCATGCGGGCGACTCGCAGTGGTTGCAGCTCGCCGAGTAGCTGTAGCACTTCACCTCGGGGAACGACCCAACCGAGAACGTGTGCGCGTTGCGGTAGATGGTGCCAACTTCAAGACGATTCTTGTCTTTGCAAGCGATCTGGCATGCACGGCAACCAGTGCACCTGCTCATATCAAAGTAAAATCCAATGGACATGGTATCCCCCTTGCGCCGTTAGGCGTTCACGATGCGCTGCGGCCACTCGCAGTCAGGCTCAAGCGCGTCACCGGTGTACTTCTCAATGTTGCAAATCTGGTTGTTGTAGCCAGAAACGCCAAAACCGCCGTACTCCGCACCAATCAGGTAGTTGTCGGAACCGGCGCGGTCGATGCCGGTTTTCTCGTCGACGTCGACCCAAGCGCCATGGGGCACGCCCACAACACCAGGCAGCAAAATGTCGAGAACCGCAGCGCGGCGCAGGCCCTTTCCGGCAGGCGTGCTAATGAGCACGGTGTCGCCGTCGGAAATGCCCTTGGCCTTCGCATCTTCGCGGCTGACGAACACGGGGTTCGCCCACGTCTCACGCAGCCACGGGCAGTTGTCGAATACCGAATGGGAACGACGCAGGTAGTGGGGGTTGTACATGATGAAGGGGTAATCGCCCTTCTCGCCACCGATTTTGCCGTCCTTGAACGTGGATTCGTAGCCAACGCACGGAGTGACATACGTCGGGTACGGCTTGTACTGTTCAACGCCCGGATACCCGTAGGAAGCCATGAGGTCGTAGCGCTGCTGGCAGTAGATTTCGATCTTGCCGGAGTTGCTCTTAAGCGGCTTGCCCGCGGGGTCGTCCACGAAGCTCTTCCAACCAATGAAGCCGTGGCCATCGTCGGGAGTGCGCTCGTACTGGTAACCGCCGTTGGTGATGAACTCGTCCATGGAAATGACGCCCTCTTGGGCCTCGCCTTCCACGCCCATCTTCTGAATGTCGTCGGCGGTAATGGTAACGAGGGGCTTCATTTCGCCATCGTCGCCAAGCACCTGGCAGCCGGCGATTTGCTCGAAGAACTGCTGGGTTTCCGACTTATCGTAAGCAAGCGCAGGATCCATGCCCATGCCCTGGAGCAGCAGCGTGCCAATTTCCTGGTCGGTCTTAGCTTCGCCGATAGGCTCGGTGACCTGGGAATAGCAGTACACGAATTCGCGGTTCGAAGAAGTCACGCCGCCAACGCGCTCCCACTCAGTGGTGACCGGCAGAATAATGTCGGAATAGCGGGCGTTCGTGGTCATGAACTGCGCACGAGTAAGCACGAAGTCGACCGCGCGATGGGCCTCGATGCCTTCCTTCTGATTGAGCGACGTCTGAAGCGTTGCGTCGGTGGAGTGGAAGATGCCCTTGATGGGGCCAAGCGTGGTAGGAATACCCTCGTGGAAGCTGCCATACGCGTTGGAGACGTCGAGCACGTCGCCGCCGCCGTTCTTGATGAGTTCGTAGAGCTGCGGCTGGCGCACGCCCGTCGAGCAGGGGTTCTTCGTCTTGGGCATGGTTGCGCTGCCTGCCTTCACGAGCACCGGGCCCGCGTTGCCGCAGTTCGCATGGTAGGCGGAGCCAGTTGCATGGCCCGACTTGCCCATGTGGCCGCCCATGGCGCCCAAAGCGACAATCATCTGAGGAATCATTTCGGCGCCGTTGCAACGGGCCATGCCGTAGTTGTGCAGCAGCATGGTCTTGTTGTTCTTGCCCATGATGCGCGCGAACGCGGTGATCTTCTCGGGCTCTATGCCGCAAATGGGATATGCCCATTCGGGAGTCTTTGGCGTGCCGTCGTAGGTGCCCAAGATGTAATCTTTCAGGTTCTCGTTCACCTTAGCGTCGGAAGGCATGCTCTCAGCGTCGAAGCCAACCGTGTAGGTATGCAGGAAGTCCCAATCGACGATATCGCCTTCGGCCTCGTCGAGGCGAAGCATCTCGTAGGCCGTGGCCAACAGGAAGGCCATATCGGTACCGTTGCGAACGGGCAGCCAGTCGGCGTCGAGCATTTGAGCAGAAGCGTTGTACAGCGGGTCAACGCAGATGAACTTCGCGCCAGCCTCGTGGGCCTGGATGTAGTAG
>NZ_CDRRGL010000156.1:0-4086 GCF_977041755.1 Slackia sp. | reverse complement strand
GCCAAATCGGCAGCGTGCCGAGCCGCCGCATCGCCATGGATAGTCACGCCCGCTTCGGCAAGCGCGCGCAACGCCTTCGGCAGGAAATCGGCAGCGATGGATTCATCGACGAGAAGCGATTCGCATGCATTGCACACGCCCACGCGCTGCGTTTTCGCATTAAGCAGAATGGTGATGGCGCGATCGAAATCGGCCGTTTCGTGCACATAGGTATGGCAATTGCCCGTGCCCGTCTCGATGACGGGCACTTTCGAGCATTCGATGCAGTGGCGAATAAGGCCGGATCCGCCGCGAGGAATGAGCACGTCGACAATGCCGTGAAGCTGCATGAGGGCATCGGTCGCCGCGCGATCGGCGGTATCGACGAAGGAAACGCAATCGGCGGGAAGGCCCGCGGAAACGACCGCTTCGCGCAGCGCGGAAACGATTGCCGCGTTGGAATGGAGGGCCTGCGAGCCGCCGCGCAACACGCATGCATTGCCCGACTTCAGGCAAATGCCCGCAGCATCGGCCGTGACGTTCGGGCGCGCCTCATACACCATGGCGACAACGCCCAGCGGTACGCTCACGCGCGTAAGTTCGATGCCGCCTTCGATTTCGCGGTGCTCGAGCACGCGGCCCAACGGGTCAGGCAGGCCGGCGAGCGATTCAAGGGCATCGGCCATGGCATTGATGCGGCCTTCATCTAAAGAAAGCCTATCGAGCAAGCCAGACGACATGCCGACAGCTTTGCCAGCTTCCATATCAACCTTGTTACCCACGAGAATATCGGCCATATTGCCCCGAAGTGAAGCAGACATGGCGAAAAGCGCCTGGTTGCGAACCTTTTCTGAAGCGCGCCCCACCGCATGCGAAGCCGCTTGTGCGCGAAGCGCAATATCACGAACCGACTCTTCGATTGAGGTCATCATTGTCTCCAATCGCACAACCTGAGCGGACTGGGCTCGACATGCGCTTCCGCTTCAGGCAGTCCTGCTCGCGGCGAAGGCGCCACTGGCGCCTTCTGCTCGTGCGGAATCTATCGGAATCGCACGCCAAGCCCAGTCCGCAGCAACGTTATTCAGAAAACACCTGGCAGCCGCATCCCCCATACGAGGCGGCCCCGATTGCTTACTCGAACAAGATTAGCTCATCGCGATGCACAGCGATGTCGGCCTTCCCCGAACGCATCGATTCGGCCGAGCAGCGCGCAAGGCCGCGCGCAATCACGAAACCGGCCTCATCAACCACATCGACCACATCTTCCGCTTCGAACTCGCCTTCGACGTTCTTCACACCCACAGCAAGCAGCGAAGCACCGTCTTCGACGATAGCGCGAGCAGCACCCGCATCGACAAGCAGCGTGCCTTTCACCGAATCGCCAAGAGCGATCCAAAGCTTGCGCGGCGTGATTTCATGCGGAACATCGGCGCCCGTGAACAGCGTGCCAATTGGGTCGTCGACAAGCGAGCGCACCACGGCATCTTCGGCGCGGCCGCTGCAAATGACGAGCGGAATGCCCGCCGCGCCAAGCACACGCGCGCTCGTGAGTTTGGTGATCATACCGCCCGAGCCAACAGCGCTGCCTGCGCCCGATGCGCCGGCAAGAATTTCGGGCGTAATGCGGTCGACGCGCTTGATGAGCTGAGCCGACGGATCGGTTTTGGGGTTCGACGTATACAGGCCATCGATGTCGCTCAGAATAACGACGCGGTCGGCGTTCGCAAGGCACGCGACAAGCGCCGCAAGCGTGTCGTTGTCGCCGAACTTAATCTGCTCGACCGATACCGTGTCATTTTCGTTCACGATAGGCACGGCATTCAATTCCACGAGGCGGCGGAACGTGTCGCGCGCATGCAGGTACGCATTTCGATCGGCGGTATCGCGACGCGTGAGCAGCACGAGCGACGTGAGCATGCCATACGGAGAAAATACCTGGTCATAAGCCGCAAGAAGCGCGCGTTGCCCAACGCTTGCCGCAGCCTGCACGGTGGGCATGTCATCGGGGCGGCGCAGCGGCAAGCCCAGCGCTTCAAGGCCGCACGGGATGGCGCCAGAGCTTACGATAATCACACGCCAACCCTCGCGGCGAACGCGCGCCACCTGATGCGCCAAATCGGCGAGATAAGCGCGGTCGCACTTTCCCTCGTCGTCGGTCAGCGTATTCGAGCCGATTTTAATAACGGCGGTCTTGTACGCCCTCGCGTTTGCGGAAGTTTCTGCAGCCATGCCCATCACGCCTTCACTATGCTAATCGTCGAGTTCGGCGAAGATATCTTCGGTCGACTCGGCCGTCTCGAACTCGAACGCTCGACCAAGAATGCGAATCTCGTCGCCATTCACTGCGCCCGCCTTGAGCAGTTCCTTTTCCAGGCCCAAGCGATTGAAGCGATGCTGCAAGAACGACAGCGCCTCGTCGTTTTCCCAGTCGGTTTGCACAACCATGCGCTCAATCTGCACGCCTTCCACACGGAAGATGCCATCGGAAAGTTTGCGCACGGTATATTTGCGGTCGCGCTGTTCGCGCTTGTGCTGCCAAACCTGGTCGTACTGAACTTCACCCTCCTGAGCTTCTTTGGCGGCGCTGCGCAGCTCGAATACCTTGTCGGCGATGGCGTGGATAAGCGAATCGACGCCCTTGCCCGTAAGAGCAGAAATCTCGAACACGCGCGAAGCCTCATCGACGCCATCGGCGAATTCATTGCCGTTCGCGGCAGCAATGGCGTCTTTGCGCACCTCTTCCTTCAAGCGGCGCACAGCGTCTTCGGTGCCGGGAACGTCGACTTTGTTGGCCACCACGATGCGAGGACGCTGCGCCAATTCATCGGCGTACATCGCAAGCTCGTTGTTGATGATGCGGTAATCTTCCACCGGATCGCGGCCTTCATAGCCACCCGTCATGTCAACGACATGCACGATGAGTGCAGTGCGCTCGATATGGCGCAGGAATTCATGGCCCAAGCCCTTGCCCTGGTGAGCGCCTTCGATAAGGCCCGGAATGTCAGCCACGACGAAGTTGTGCTCGTCGCCCTGCACAACGCCCAGGTTCGGAACAAGCGTGGTGAACGGATAATCGGCGATTTTGGGGCGCGCGGCGCTCATGCGGGCGATGAGCGAGCTTTTGCCCGCGGAAGGCACGCCAACGAGCGCGGCGTCGGCCATGAGCTTCATCTCGAGCTCGATCCAGCACTCCTGCGCGGGTTCGCCCAGCTCAGCGAACGCGGGGGCGCGGCGCGTGGAGGTCACGAAATGGATGTTGCCGCGACCGCCATGGCCGCCTTCCGCGACGATGACGCGCTCGCCGTCATGCGTAAGGTCGGCGATAAGCTCGCCGGTTTCCTTTTTCTCTTCGGAATATTCATGCACCACCGTGCCCACAGGAACCTTCAGAATAAGATCGTCACCCGTGGCGCCATGCATGCGCTTGCCCATACCGTGGGTGCCGCGCGTTGCCTTGAAATGATGCTTGAAGCGGTAGTCGAGCAGCGACGAGACCGACTGGTCGGCCTCGAGCACGACGTTGCCGCCATGGCCGCCGTCGCCGCCGTCGGGGCCGCCCTTGGGAACATGAGCCTCGCGGCGGAAGCTCAAGCAGCCCGCGCCGCCGTCGCCGCCCTTCACGTAAATGCGTACTTTGTCTACGAACATAGCGTTCCTATCGATATCGTTGGGGCATATCGCCGCCTGCGCGCCGCTTGCCCAAGCCTATGTCGCGCCGCATGGGACGCCCAATGAATTGAGGCTTTTGCGGTGCGCTTCCTTGCAAGAAAATAACGTGTTCTCGAATTATACGCATGCACCTGCGCCAATACGGCGCACACACCTCAAATACGGAAAAAGCCCGCCGCAAAAGCGACGAGCTTTTTCCTCCCCTTATGAAACCCCTCTGGTTGCGTGAGGCTATTCAGCGCTCTCGGTGGTCAGAGGACGAACATGCACAAAGCGGCGATAGCCCTTGTTGCGGCGGGTGCTCTTCGTGAATTCCACGGTGCCCTCGCACAGTGCGAACAGGGTGTCGTCTTTGCCACGGCCGACGTTCTCGCCGGGATGGAAGTGGGTGCCACGCTGGCGAACGATGATGTTGCCGGTGATGACGTGCTCGCCACC
>NZ_CDRRGL010000155.1:0-4093 GCF_977041755.1 Slackia sp. | reverse complement strand
GGGGGCCTGCTTCGTAAAGATCGACCTCATGGCCGCGCTCAACGGCGCACACGGCCGCATTGATGCCAGCCGGGCCAGAACCCACGACCATCACGCGCTTTTTCTTCTCCGCTTTCGGGTACATCTCATGATCGAGCTCTGCGCCCAAATGGGGGTTCACGCCGCAGTAATTCATCGGCTTGCCCTGGCTCACCACGTCATCGAGGCAACGGCAGCACACGATGCACTTGCGCATATCGCAGGTTCGATCTTCCATGACCTTTCGAGGAAGGTCGGGGTCGGCGATGCTGTAACGAAGGCCAGCGATCACATCGACCTTGCCCGCCTGAAGAGCTTGCTCCATAGCGGTCGGGTCGGTATTGCGGTAACCCTGGGCCACCGGCTTCTTGGCGACGGTCTTGATTTTCTGGGAAATCCACGTCCAGTGGCAATCTTCGATAACCTTCGTGGTCAAAGGCTCGCTCGTCTCGTGCCAACCCACGGCCAAATCGTGCAAGTCGGCGCCAGCCTCTTCAAGCATGGGCGCAATCTGCAGCGCTTCCTCCATGGAAAGGCCCTCGCCAGCCGGGCTCTTGATGAAGTCGACCGGGCTCCAACGAACGACGATGGGGAAATCGGGGCCCAAGGCCTCACGCACGCCCGCGATGACCTCGCATGCGAAGCGGGCACGATTCTCGATGCTTCCGCCGTATTCATCGGTGCGATTGTTCGTCGCCTTCGCCATGAAGCGGCTCATAATGCCGCCAACGCCCGCCATAACCTCGATGGCGTCGAAGCCAGCTTCCTTGATGACGCGAGCGCCATTGATGTATTGCTTCTGGAAGTCGTGGATTTGCTCGATGGACATGGCCTTGAAGCCGCTCATGAATTTCAGAATGGCGATATCGGAGGGGCCATACGCGCTTTCGGGAAGCTCGTCGGAGGGCTTCCAATCATGCACGCAATAAAGCTGAGCGCAAATAAGGCCGTCATGCTTGTGCACGGGATCGACCATATATTTCTTCAAGTCGGGAATGCACGTCTCGTCGTAGCACGAAGGCAGAGCATGAATCATCGGATTGCTCGCCTCGAGCTCATTGCGCCTCCAGGGAACAATGGTCTGAATAATCATTGCCGTCTGGCCAGCGGCGCGCTCTTCAAGATAATTCGCGAGACGTTGGGTGGGACGATTGTCGGGCGTAACATAGCCCAAACCAGGCGACATCGACGTGGTAATCATGCGGTTCTTCAGCGTAACGCCATTGACCTTCAGCGGGGAGCCGAGGATTGGGTACTCTTTGCTCATGCGCGAAACCCCTCTTTCTCATGTTTCATATATGCAACCACCTTGATGCATAGGAACTGAGCAAAAAGCGTGCCAAACAGCGCAGTCCCGCATCGCATGCTCAGTTGTAAAGCCGTAAAAGGAGCCTGGCGACGCTCTGTCCGTGAGCGCCGCACAGATAAGACAGCCGGCTCGCACCCCGTATCGCGAACGCGAGCCAACGTACCCTGAGCAAACATCATGCCGACAGTCGCAGCATTCGTGCGCAATCGGCCCTTATGCATAGGCATGTTTTTTGCTACAACAGGGCTAATGGAGAAATAGTGTGCTCGGAAAGCGCGCTTAAAAACCGAACGATTCACGAGAGGGTGTGGCCTTCCATGGCAAAGAAGACCGTCGATATCAATGTCGGGAAAAGCAAGTTCTCGCGAAACCAAAAAGCAGGAGGCTCGACGAGCGTTCAGCTCGACTGTGCCAGCGGCAAACTCCCCTTCGACATCGCCATCGAGCTTCCCGATGGCCGCGCCCACGCCGTGGTAAGGCGAGGACGCACGTTGCCGATTCACCAAGAGGAGTTGTTCTCTACGGCATCGTCGTATCAAACCGCAATGGAATTCCATGTCGTTTACGGAAATCGCCCTTTGGCGAAAGACTGCGAAAGCATCGCGCGCATTCGCCTTCGAAATATTCGCTGGTCGGCAGCCGGGGTTCCGAAAGTCACGGTCAATTTCGACGTGGATAAAACAGGCTTGCTCACCATTGGCGTCAACAATCTCGATCGAAAAGACGAAGCCATCGTTGAGACGAACGAGATTCCCACGGGGTTCAACGAGACCGCGCACGCCGCCGAAGGCGAAAACGCCGCATCCGATGCCGAGGAACGCGAACGTATTCGCGAGCTCGACGAAGCCCGCGAATTGCTGAGACGCCTCGATGACGAATACCACGTTTCCAAACGCGCCATGAAGTGGGGCGAAAAACGCGAATACAAGCGCGTCCGCAAAGCCATCGCCGACATCGTCTCGCAACCGCTGTCGAAAACGAGCAATGCCGATATGAAAGCGCTTCGGCTCAACATGCAGGACATGCGCGGCCAAAAACGCGTGCTCGACCAGCGAAAGGCGCAAGTCGAAAGCTGGTATGACTAACGCCCGATAACAGCTTGTCCAAATTACCGCATGACCCGAGCGCGAGCATCGCCAAGCGGTAAAATGAAACCATCTACCCCGAACAAGAGAGAGGATGAGGGGATTATGGCAGAAATGAAAGACGCGGCATTCCTTGCCGAAGCCGACAGCTGGATCGACGCTCATTGGGAAGAGATCGTCGAAGAAATCGGCAATCTCGTCGCTGTTCCAAGCGTCGTCGACTTCGACGCCGCCACGCCCGAGCACCCCAGCGGCCCCGACGCGCACGCCGGCATGACGGCAGCGCTCGATTTGGCTTCTCGCCTGGGCTTTCCGACCACCGATGAGGCGGGCGAAATCGGCTGGGCCGACCTCGAAGGCGAAAGCGAAACCCAGCTCGGCATGATTTGCCACGCCGACGTTGTGGTGCCGGGCGTCGGCTGGACAAGCGACCCGTGGACCATGCAGCGCCGCGACGGCTTCCTTATCGGCCGCGGCGTACTCGACGACAAAGGCCCGCTTGTCGTTTCGTTGTACGCCATGAAGTTTTTCGCCGAGCGCTGCGAAGCCGAAGGCAAGAAGCTCCCCTACACCATTCGCATGCTTGTAGGCACCAACGAGGAAACCGGAACCATGAAAGACGTGGGCTATTACCTCGCCCACCACAAAGCTCCCGCATTCCTGTTCACGTCCGATGCCGAATTCTCGGTGTGCTACGGCGAAAAGGGCGGTTTCGACGGCCTGATTACGTCGAAGAAGCTCGAGGGCGGCAATATCGTCGACTTCACCACGGGCGACGCGGCCACCAACGCCGTCCCCAGCCAGGCAACCCTCGTCGTGAAGGCAAACGCCGCCGAGCTGCCTGCGCCTGCCGGCTTCGAAGTAACCGACGCCGGCGACGGCTGCGCAAAGATCGTCGCCACAGGCAAGGGCGGCCATGCATCGCTGCCCGAGGGCACGGTCAACGCCATTGGCATGCTCGCGCGTTATGCGCTTGAGCACGACCTCTGCAGCGAGGACGAGGCCGAGTTCCTGCGTCTCGCCGTGAAGATCATGGACTCCACCGACGGCAGCTCCATAGGAATCGACACGGCCGACGCTTACTTCGATCCGCTGACCTGCATCGCGGGCACTATTCACATGGTCGATGCCCACTTGGAGCTCACCATCGACATTCGCTATCCTTCGTCCACTACGGGCGAAGAACTACAGGCCAAGCTTTCCGACGTTGCCGATGAGTACCATGCAACCTGCGAAAATACGCTGCTCATGGTTCCGTTCCTCGTCGACCCGAAAAGCCCGGCGATTCAAATGCTCGCTTCTTCGTATCACGACGCCACCGGCCTTGACGGCGACCCGTTCACCATCGGCGGCGGCACCTACGCGCGCGAATTCCCGTGCGCTGCGAGCTTCGGCCCCGAAGATCCGCATGACGAATACCCCGAGTGGGTCGGCCCCATGCACGGCGCCGATGAGGGTATTTCCGAGGAAACGCTGCGTCGCGCCATGCGCACCTATATCCTGGCGATTAAGCGCCTGATGGAAATCGACCTCGAGTCCTTGGCCAAATAAAGCCCGTGTACGGCACGGAGCTTCATCAAGAGCGCCCTTGCCACGCATGATCCCGCCCCGACGTCTTCCGCTGACGCTGGGGCGGTTTTTTGTCGCGGATTTCACGCCGCCCCTCGCCCACCAAGGCCTG
>NZ_CDRRGL010000154.1:0-4123 GCF_977041755.1 Slackia sp. | reverse complement strand
TCAACGCCTTATGTCGGAAATCGTACGTCAGTGATACTAGCATCGATACGGCCTCAACGAAAAAACTAAACCAAAAACCCTCTTGTCCCCATCATGTCTACGTCGTATACTTTGTCCCATTGGTCTACGCTGTAGACAATGAAGGGGATTCTATAAGGAGGAATTCAGATGAACGAAAACAGTGAGGTCAAGGGCGCTTTCACGCGCCGTAACTTCATGAAGGGCGCACTGGCCGCAGCAGCCGCCATGGGCGTTGGCGCCGTCGCTTCCGGCTGTGGATCGACAGGCGGAAGCGACAAGAAAGACGTGGCAGCAACGGCCGAAAACACCGCAACCGCCGACTACCAGAACATCTACAAAGATGGCGTGAGCCTTATGCCTTCGCGCAAGGCCCCGTGCCCCGGCCCCCGTGGCCCGGTGGCCTTTGAGTCGCGCGAAATCGCCGCGAGCGAAATCAAGCGCACCGAAGACTTCGACGTCGTCGTCGTTGGCGCTGGCGTTGGCGGCCTTATCGCCGGCCTGAAAGCGGCCGACATGGGCGCGAACGTGCTGATTCTTGAAAAGATGACCCGCGGCCGCGCTTGCTTCGAGGCCTTCGGCGCCGTGAACGCGAAGTGCCAGGAAGGCACCGAAATCGACAAGACTGCGCTGCTCGATGAAATCTACCGCTCCGCGTACTACCGCACCCGCCCCGAGCCTGCACGCGTCTACGTCGACCGTTCGGGTGAGGCGACCGATTTCTGGCAGGAAATGCTCGACAAGGGCGCCAACGGTTTCGTAATCACCAAAGTCGAGCAGCAGCCGTCCACTTCGGGCTTCCCGGCGACCACGCCCCTCATCGACACCGAGCTCGGCTTCTACGATTCGCCGGCCCTGCCGCCCGATGTCAGCGTTCGTCCGGGCCTTTCCGGCGTGTACGTCTGCCTCGAAATGCAGGATGTCGCTAAAACCGCTTACGATACCGTTGACCTGCGCTTCTCTACGCCCGCAGTGCAGCTTACAACTGGGTCCGACGGCAGCGTGACCGGCGTTATCGCCCGCGACGCAGACGGCTACTTCCAGGCCAACGCGAGCAAGGGCGTCATTCTCGCCACGGGCGGCTACGACGCTAACCCCGAGATGATGCAGGCTTGGACGCGCGTCGAAGATTACGCATATTCCAGCTGGTGGAACCCCGCATGGGGCACCACGGGCGATGGCCATATGATGGGCTTGGCGATTGGCGCCCAGATGGACCCCATTACGCACCCTGTCATGAACTTCCGTTGGGGCACCCCCGACTCGTTCGCCGATTTCCGCACGTGGGCCGCAATCTCCCTGGGCATTCTCGTCAATGGCCGCGGCAAGCGCTTCGTTCGCGAAGACGCCCCATTCCAGGCTGTCTCGAACGCCCAGAACGCCCAGCCTGGCTACGGCAAGAACTGCTGGTACATCTTCGATGAGGGCATGATTACGGGCATGGAAGATGCCATCGACGAGTTCAAGCAGAAGGGCTGGCTGTTCGAGGGTGCTTCCGTGGAAGAGCTTGCCAACGCCGCCGGCATCGACGCGGAAGGCTTAAAGGCCGAGCTCGATCGCTACATGGCGTTCTGCACGGCCGGCAAAGATGAAGACTTCGGCCGCGACGTGAAGATGACCGCGCCGTTCACCGGCGGCCGTCTGTTCGCTTTCACCACGAATTCGAACGTCCTCGCCACCGTGGGCGGCCTGTGCATCGACGAGAACTGCAGTGTTCTCGACGTGAAAGACAATCCCATCAAAGGCCTGTTCGCATGCGGAAACGCTTCCGGCAGCTTCTTCAGCGGCAACTACCCGCGCCACATTCCTGGCACTTCAATCGGCCGCGCCGTCACTTTCGGCTACGTGGCTGCTGAAAGCGCCGTGAATGGCACGCTGGGCAAGGGCGCCAAAATCGACGGCAACATTCCTGAGCTGGCCGTGTATGGCGAAGGCGACCCCGTAACCGACGACCAGCGCAAGTCGTTCGAGAGCATGGGCGTTTGGGATCCGTACAACCCGATTCACGGCTCGAGCCTCGACTACACCCCCGAGCAGCTCGGCGGCATTCCCAACGCATGCGACAACTGCCACGAATACGCCCAGGGCAAGCCCACCGTCGGTGATAGCATGACCTGGAAAGCCGACAAGTAGTCGCCTGCCAAGCTAACCCTCCAACCCCTCCCAAAACCTCTCTTTAAGGCCGAACGATTCGGACCGCGCCTCGCTTGCTGGAGCGCGGTCCGGCGAATCTTAGGCAAACGAAAAGCCGACTCTGGAACCTTCCGGGGTCGGTTTTTCGTTTTTCGTCCGAAAAAGACGTAGCTCGTTGGGAATAGGGCGGAAAAAGGGGGGCTTCGCGCTCAAACAATGCGCACTCTATGGCCTGAACTCGCTTGCAGAGTTAGCCTTATGCTGCCCAAGACTTTCACGAGCACCCCAGGCGCCACATGTATGAGAATACGACACGAATAATCTTGCACTTCAAAGGAAACGCCTGCTCAGGATGTGTAAATTCGATACGCCACCCTGAATGACTTTAAGAATGCGCCTCGTCGTAGAGCTCTTGGATGCCTTCCGGCAAGCCGTCGCGCAGCATTGTCTTGAGACGATCTTCGCCTCCGTCGTGAAGCGCAGTTTCGTAGTACCAGCACTTGAACTTCACCATCGCAAGCGCTTTCTGCAGCCGTGCGATTTCTCCTTCGGCCTGCGTGCGTCGCACCTCGAACAGCTCCTTGCGGGCAGCGTAGGACGAGGGGCCTTCTTGCGCCATCGCGACAAACTTCTTGATGTCTTTAATTTCGAGGCCCGTTTTCTTCAAGCAATCGATGATGCGCAGCAATTCAAGCTCATCCTCGTCGAATTGCCGTTTACCTCGCGCGCATCAGATTGGAGAAGAGCCCTTCTTTGTCGTAGTAACGAAGCGTGGAAACCGGAATAGCGAACATTTCAGACACTTGTCCGATTGTAAACATGTCGATTCCCTTCAAAAAGTCCTTGACCTAAAGCCAGGTTTAGGTTCTACGGTTGATTCACTCTATCAAGCAAGCCCATAGGATGAGAGGGAAAACCATATGCTCGGAACCTTCACGTACCACAATCCAACCAAGATTTACTTCGGCCCCAATGCGCTTGAGGGGCTCGCGGACGAGCTCACGAAATACGGCCCAAACGTCGTACTTGTCTACGGCGGCGGCTCCATCAAGAAAAACGGCGTATATGACCAGGTAGCCGCCGTTTTGAACGCCACTGGTAAAAACGTGACTGAGATTGCCGGCGTCATGCCGAACCCTACCGTCGAAAAGCTTCGCGAGGGCGTTGCCGTGGCGAAGGCGGCCAGCGCCGATCTGATTTTGGCAGTAGGCGGCGGCTCGGTGTGCGACTATTCCAAAGCGGTGTCGGTTTCAGCGAACTGCGACGAGGACCCCTGGGAGAAATACTTCGTTCGCTTCGAGGAGCCGAGCTGCCCCGTTGTTCCCGTGGGATGCGTGCTCACCATGGCTGGCACGGGTTCGGAAATGAACGCGGGCGCCGTAATCACCGACCATGCCGCCAAGCTTAAGGTGGGCCACGTTTTCGCGAACAGCGACGTGATGCCTAAGTTTTCAATCCTCAACCCCGAATTCACTTTGAGCCTGCCGCATAGGCAGGTCGTGGCCGGTATCTACGACGCGTTCAATCATATTTGCGAGCAGTATTTCAGCGGCAGCGACGACAACGTGAGCGACAGCATCGCCGAGAGCCTTATGCGCAGCATAGTCGAGAACGGCCGCATCGCCGCAAACGACGACCAGAATTACGAAGCGCGCAGCAACATCATGTGGGCGGCGACCTGGGCGCTAAACACGCTCATTGCCAAAGGAAAACCCACCGATTGGATGGTTCACATGCTCGGACAGGGCGTGGGGGCCGTGACCGACGCGACCCACGGCATGACGCTTTCCGCCGTGAGCCTTCCGTACTATCGCTTCATCATGGATGCCGGGTTGCCGAAATTCGCACGTTTCGCGACGCACGTGTGGGGAATCAACCCTGTGGGTAAAAGCGAACGCGAGCTCGCCGAAGCGGGCCTTTCGGCAATGGAAGCGTGGATGCGTGAACTGGGTGTTGCGATGAATCTCGCGGA
>NZ_CDRRGL010000153.1:0-4175 GCF_977041755.1 Slackia sp. | reverse complement strand
CAGGGAGCACAATCATGCGCGGCCTCCTTTCTGCTCAGCAGCCGCTATGGCGACGAAGTTCTTTAGGATGTCGAGCCCACGGGACGACGATTTTTCCGGATGGAATTGGCAGCCGAACACATTGCCGCGCGCCACCACGCACGGGAAGCTGCGCGTGTAATGCGTATGCGCCGCAATGTCGGCGGCACATGCGTCGGCGTCAACCGCGTAGGAATGTGTAAAGTACATGTTCGCGCCTTCGGGAAAGTCGCGCAAAAGTTCGCATGCGCGACCGTTATCGGTCAGATGCACCTGGTCCCAGCCCACATGAGGTACTTTGAGACGCGTCGATTCCAAACGCGAACACGAACCGGAAAGCACGCCCAAGCCACGCGTCCAACGCTTGGATGACGCCTCGAAAACCTCGGCGGGAGCAAGGTTCGATCCCATGGCATCTTCCGCTAAAGCCGCGGGCGCATCTTCGGGCACGCCTTCATCGCCGCGCTCGAAAAGCAGCTGCAGTCCCAGGCAAATGCCCAAAAACGGCGTACCCTTGTCGATGGCGTCAAGCACCGCTTGGGCCTCGCCCGATTCTTGCATGAACGCGATGGCGTCGTAGAACGAGCCCACGCCTGGCAGCACCACGGCATCGGCCGCGCAAATGTCTTCTGGCGAATCGCTCGCCTGCGCACGGGCGCCCGCGCGGGAAAGTCCACGCACCACGCTCGATAAATTGCCCTTGTGATAGTCGACCACCACAATGCTCGGCACCATTACAGTGAGCCCTTCGTTGACGGCACGCCCTGAACGCGGCCGTCGAATTCGCACGCGCGGCGCAGAGCACGGCCGCATGCCTTGAATGCCGCCTCGATGATGTGGTGCGCGTTGGCACCCGCGAGCTCACGCACATGCAGCGTGACTTTCGCATCGCGCGCAAACGCATAGAAGAATTCCACCGCAAGCTCGGTGTCGAAATCGCCTACGCGCAGCGAGGAGATAGGCAAATCGCAATATGCCTGGCCACGACCCGAAATATCAACCGCGGCCATGACGAGCGTTTCGTCCATAGGAATGGTGACGTCGGCAAAACGCGTGATGCCCGCCTTATCGCCAAGAGCCTGCGCGAACGCCTCGCCCAGCACAATGCCCACATCTTCAACCGTATGATGTGCATCGACTTCGACGTCGCCTTGCGCATGCACCGTCAAATCGAACAAACCGTGGCGGCCGAAAGCGTTGAGCATATGATCGAAAAACGGCACGCCCGTAGAAATGTCGCAGACGCCCGAACCGTCAAGGTCGAGCTTTACTGCGATGTCGGTTTCGCCCGTTTTGCGCGAAACCTCAGCAATTCGAGCCATGGACAACTCCTTTCGAAGCGGTTAGAGAGCACTCTATACCAGCTAAACGATTCGTACGAGCCAAAACACCGCTGCGGCCAACGTCTTTTCGGCGTTCGCCGATGGAGTTTTCGGCATGCGGGGGCATGCGGGACCCAAGCCGGCATGCCTATTCGTGGCACGAATCAATTTCTTCTTTCAGCAACGCGGCCAACGCCGCCAACACTTCATCGTTTTCTTCGGGCGTGCCAACCGTAATGCGCAGGCAATTGGCCAAGCCGGGCGCATAGCTGAAATCGCGCACGAGAATCGATTTCTCGTCGCGCATACGTTCACGAACGCGCGTGGCGTTCGGCATGCGCACGAGCACGAAGTTGGCCCCGCTTTCCCAAACCTCGAGAGGAAGCCCGCAAGCGGCAATGCCATGCAGACTCTCGATCACGCGCGCACGCTCGCTGCGAATCGCGTCCACCACGGGTGCGAACTGATTGCGCGCACGAACCGCGGCCAAAGCCGCAGCCTGCGAAAGCACGTTCACCGAATAGATTTGGCGAATCGCGGCGAAAGCATCGATTACGTCGGGCGCGGCAATCACATACCCAACGCGCGTGCCTGCCATGCCGAACGCCTTGGAAAGCGTATGCAGCACCACGAGGTTGTCGCATTCCGAAAGCAGCTGCTCGCACGAGGAAGCGGCATCGGCGAACTCGCCATAGGCCTCGTCGACCATCACAAGACCAGGACACGCGGCGCACATCTCGCGCACGAATTCAACTGAAGCCAAATCGCCCGTGGGATTGTTCGGCGAGGTCACGATTGCGATATCGCATTTCGGAGCCGCTTCAAGCACCGCCGCCCGGTCGAGCTCGAACGTTTCCGCATCACGCCACACATCGAGCACCTTGGTTTGCGCAAGCGATGCGAAAAACGCGTATTCCGAAAAGCATGGCGGACAGTTGAGCAGCGTGCGGCCCGCTCCGCCAAAAGCGAGCAGGAAGTTGTAAAGCAGCTCATCACCACCGTTGCCCACGCACACCCATGATGGATCGACACCGTGCCACGCAGCGATTTCCGCACGCAGCTCATTCGACATGGGGTCGGGGTAACGATTAAGCGGCGTGGCCGCGAGCGCGGCGTCAATGGACGCGCGCGCCGCAGCAGGCATGGGATACGTGTTCTCATTCGCCGAAAGGTTCACGCGGCACGGCGTGAAATTCGGGTCGTAGGGCTCGATGCTCGCCAAATGCGGCTGCATGAGCGCCCGAACGCGGTCGGAGAGCTGAGCCATAAGCTACTCCGCCTTTTTGGGAGCAGCCAAATCAACCGGCCATGCAATGCGGTTGATGTCGCCCAAATCGACGCCGTCGAAGCCCTCGAGGCCCTCTTCGACCATTTTGCGGCGAAGACCAGCCGAAAGCGCGTGAGCCCACAAGCCTTCCGCCTGCGCCATGGTTTGCGTGGCGGGGGCATCGTTCATAAGGCCTTCTGGCGTATAGCAAATAACCGACGAACGCGTAATGAAATCTTGCACAGAAAGAGGGTTCGAGAATGCGGCCGTGCCGCCCGTGGGAAGCGTGTGATTGGGGCCGGCAACGTAATCGCCCAAGGGTTCGGAGCTCCATGGACCCACGAAGATGGCGCCGGCGTTCTCGATTTTGCCGAGCAAGCCCATAGCGTTGTCGCAGTGCAGCTCGAGGTGCTCGGGAGCAATAACATTCACAGCGTCGATTGCCGCCTCAAGGTCGGCCGCCACTACGACCACGCCCTGGTCGGCAAGCGATGCGCTCGTGATTTCGGCGCGCGGGCTTGCGGCCAAAAGCTCGGCGAAACGGCCCTGCACCTTTTCCGCGAACGCAGCGTCGCAGGTCACCAGGTAGCATGTGGCCAAAGGATCGTGTTCGGCTTGCGCCATAAGATCGGCAGCAACCACGGTCGCATCGGCCGTCGCATCGGCGAGAACGCACACTTCCGACGGGCCCGCCACCATGTCGATGCCTGCATCGCCCGAGACGATTTTCTTCGCCGCGGCGACAAACGCATTGCCAGGGCCAACGATTTTCGCGGTCTTAGGAATAGAATCGGTGCCATAGGCAAGAGCGGCAATGGCCTGGGCGCCACCCACAGCATATATCTCATCGACGCCCGCAACTTTCGCGGCAGCGAGCGTGTACGGCGAAATGCCGCCTTCTTTTTGCGGCGGGGTAACCATAACCACGCGCTTTACGCCAGCGACCTTCGCCGGAATGCAGTCCATGAGCACCGTCGAGGGGTACTGGGCGCGGCCGCCCGGTACATACACGCCCGCGGCAGAAACGGGAGTAACCTTCACGCCCAAAATGGTGCCATCGGCGCGAGACGTGAACCACGACTGCTCGACCTCGCGCTCGTGGAATTCACGAATCTGCGCAGCGGCCTTCTTCAAAGCCTCGATGAACGCAGGGTCGACCGCCTGGATAGCTTCGTCCATAAGTTTGGGATCGACGCGGAAATCGTCAACGTCGACGCCATCGAACTTCTTGCAATACTCGCGCAGAGCGGCATCGCCGCGCTCACGCACATCGTCGACGATAGCCTGGGCCGACTGCATGATGGCCGCAGGCAAAACTCCCTGACGCGGAAGTTGACCAGCCGCAAGGCGCTCACCCGGGTTAAGCGTAATGGTTTTCATGGTATCTATGCCTTTCTCGAAGCGGCCAGCTTAGCTGCCAGGTCGCGAACTCTTTCATCACAGCGAATGCTCGCGGGGCTTGCAAAGAAGCGCGCGGAGCATTTCAGCACCTCATCGACTATGACCAGGTCGTTTTCTCGAAGCGTGGTGCCCGTCGCGGTAATGTCGACGATGCGGTCGGACAGGCC
>NZ_CDRRGL010000152.1:0-4182 GCF_977041755.1 Slackia sp. | reverse complement strand
GGCAGAGTAATCCTTGCTCAGCAAATCAAACCCCCTAACGCAGAAGACCCCTATAGGAGAAGCAGAACATTGTCTGTCCAACTATAGGGGTTCACTGTAGAAATGGGAGGCAGTTCACTCGCAGGGACGGCGCCTTTGCTTTTAATGGCTTGCGGCTTAGAGAGCTGCGCTCAAATCGCCCGCAGCCTTCACCTTCACACGGTTGGTGTGACCGGGGTAATACTGCAGCGGAACGTCTTCGGAATCGATAATCTCGACGGTTTCGCGCACAGCGCCAGCCTCGACAGCGGCCTCGATTGCGGCAGCGCGAGCGGCCTCGAGCGCCTGGTCGCGAGGGGTCTCGTCATAATCGACGAGCGCCTCATAGGTGCCGCTCACCTTCGAGATGGCGGAGCCGATCGCGTTCGCGCATCCCGAGAACTCGGGCTTCACGCAGGTCGCGGTGCCAGCGAGGTCGGTCGGCAGAATGATGCAGCCGCCGCCCACCAGAATGGCGTCGATGTCATCGTTGGACACCTTCATCATATCGATGCCCTCTTCGACCATCTCGCGCATAACGGCCATGGCCTTCTTGGCAAACCCCTCGTCGATGTGAGCGACCTTGCTCGCATCGCCCACCTCGGCCATGCCAAGGCGCACCGCAATGTCGGTTGCGGTAAGGGTGTCGCCGCCGAACACGAGCGCCTTCTTGGTGATTTCATAGCCCACGGAATCGGGGCCAACGGTCACGGTGCCGTCTTCGTGCTCGCGAACGATGGAGCCGCCGCCCAAACCGATGGAGATAACGTCGGGCATGCGGAAGTTAGTGCGCACGCCGCCGATGGTCACGGCAACGCCGCTCTCGCGCGGGAAGCCGGCCTGCAGAACGCCCAGGTCGGTGGTGGTACCGCCCACGTCAATGACGATGGCGTCATCCATGCGGCTCAGATAGCTTGCACCGCGAATGGAGTTCGTGGGGCCGCATGCGATGGTCAGAATCGGGTAACGGCGCGCGTGATCAATAGTCATGAGCGTGCCGTCGTTCTGGGACAGATACACGTCGGCCTCGGTAATGCCACGCTCGGCCAAGCTCTTCGCAAAGCCCTCGGTGAAGCGCTCAGCAACCAGGTGGAGCGCAGCGTTCAAGATGGTGGCGTTTTCGCGCTCAACCAAGCCCATGGAGCCAATCTCGCTCGAGATGGAAATGCGCACATCGTCGCCGAGCACTTCGCGGGCAATCGCGGCGGCGGCGAGCTCGTCATCGTTGCGCACGCCGGCGAACACGCAGCTAATGGCGACCGATTCGACCTTGCCCTTCACGCCCTCGAAGAAGGCGCGGCACGCAGCCTCATCGAAGTCGGCCAAACGCTTGCCGTCGAATTCAAAGCCGCCGCCAATAATGGCAGTGTCAACGGCAACCGCAGCAATATCGTCGGACCAATCGACCATGGGAGGAATGCCCACAGAAGCAGGTGCGCCGATGCGCAGGATGGCAATAGGAGCCAGACCCTTGCGCTCGACGATGGCGTTCGTGCACTGCGTGGTGCCGAGCATAGCCTGCTTGATGAGTTTGCGATCGATGTTCGCCTGGGCGAGCACGGCGTCAACCGCGCCCATGATGCCCTCGTAGATATCGCCCGAGGTGGGGTTCTTCACCGCGGCGACAACCTTCAGGTTCTCGTCGATCAAAACGGCGTCGGTGTTGGTGCCGCCGACATCAATGCCAAGTTTGTACATATCTCCTCAACTTTCTTCAAGTTGCATTCAACGTTGCTGCCCGGCCGCCCCTCGCGCCGCGCCTGTTCGCGAAGCGCGGAGCTCCTACCGCTCGCTTTGCTCGCTATGCGTCGCTCCTCGCATTTCCAATTCTAGAAAAAGAAGATTGAGAAATGCAAAGCTTCGAAACAGGCGCGGCGCGAGGGGCGGCCTACGGACAATAAACATGCAGCGTATTCGGTGGTGAGGGTGGAGCAAAACTTCGTTTTTCTCACTCTTCTTTATTCAAAAACTGAGAAAACGAGGCGCAACGCAAAGCGAGCGTTAGGCGCGCCGCGTTTTGCGGAACCCTCGGCATCGAATACGCGGGCAGGATTCGCTACCCCTTACATCTCTCTTCGACAGGGATGTAATCGGTATTCAGGCCGAAATAGCGCGGTCCAACCAGCTCAATGCCCTTCTCGGTGCGCCACAAGTGGTAACACGGAAGGCCAACGACCAGCACGCGCTTGCCGTACTTCAACGCGTCGGTGGGCACGGGCGTGAACGTTTCGGTGTCGACCAGGCAAATGAGGTCGGGCGTCGTGGCAAGAATTTCGCCGTTCACCGTCGCACACAGGTTCTCATTCTGGAAATCGACTTCCGCATGGCCGCCCTTGTCTTCGCCGATGCCCTCGAGCACGACCTTGCCGAAGTTGAAGCCGCCACGGGTCTCGCGCAGCACATCGGCAATCTTGCCCTTGAACAGGCGGAAGCCGCCGGTGTAGTCGAAGAAGTATTCTTCGGGCGTCATATTCTCGGGGCAGTTCTTGATGCCGCGAATCGCACGGCCCAGTTCCTGGCTGCGCGTGACGATGCCGCGCACGCCGAACTCGCGCACCTGCGAGGCCGTCATGACGTACTCGGTCGACACCACGCTGCCGCCACATGCGGTGCAGCCGGCACGGCAAATGTTCTCGACCCATTTGTTGTTGATGGTCTCCATAAGACCCATGTTGCCCTTTTCGTCAATGAAGAGCATGGGGCTTGCCGACACGCCGCCAATGGTGAACGTAACCATTTGAATTTCGGGGAACGCGCGGCCCATGCCGTCGACGTCGACCATGGGAAGGCCCAGGCGCGCTGCCGCGGCAATGGGCAGCATGGAATTCACGCCGCCAGCCTCGATGGGCATGATGGCCGTGATTTTCTTGCCGTAGTAGGAACCCACCATATCGATGAGCTTGGTGAACTCGTTAGAACCCACGCCCTTCTCGGTGAGAATCGTCGGAGCACCCACGCTTGCAACGGGAACAACGACGTCGTCGTCAGAAAGCTCGTCGACGTCGATGAGCGACACCTCACCGCATTCCTTCACGGCGCCAATGGCGAGCAGCTTGCCAATGTAGGGGTCGCCGCCGCCGCCCGCGCCCAACAGCGCTGCGCCCAAAGCGATGTCTTCGATATCGGAAATGCCGATTTTACGCATGGCTCTCCTCCTTCGAAAACTCGGCGCAACGCTCCTCAACGGGGCGATATTCGACGTCTTTCAAGCCGAACCACGCGGGGCCGGCGAGTTCTAAGCCGCGAGGCGTGCGCCATGCGGCGTCGCACGGCAGACCAACGACGAGGGCGCGCTTGCCGTATTTCAGGTTCTCGGTGGTAATGGGCACGAACGTCTCGGAATCGACCAGACAAATAAGATCGGGCACCGTAGCCACGATTTCGCCGTCGACCTCGGCGTAGATGTTCTCGTTCTGGAACTCGACCACGGCTTTCTTGCCCTTGTCTTCACCGATGCCTTCAAGCGTCACGCGGCCGAAGTTGAAGCCGTCGCGCGTTTCGCGCAGCACGTCGGTGATTTTGCCCTTGAAGAAGCGGAAGGCCCCGCTTTCGCCGAGGAAGAACTGCTCGGGATTGTCGGCGTCGGTCGCCGTACGAATGATGCGACCGAGCTTCTGCGCGTAATCGACTGTGCCAACGACGACGCTCGTCTTCATTTTCTCGCCGCTCATGGGCGATGCGAGCGTGGTCACCTGGCCGCCGCATGCGGTGGTGATTTCACGGCCGATTTCCTCGGTCCAGTCGTTGTTGATGGTCGTGAGCACCGTGCAGTTGCCCTTTTCATCGGCAATGATGAAGGGGTTGGTGGACACGCCGTTCAGCGTGAACGTGTCTTGCTGAATGCCCGGAAACGCGCGGCCCATGCCGTCGGCGTTAATGAGCGGCAGGCCCGCTCGAGCGGCCGCGGAAATAGGCACCATGGAGTTCATGCCGCCCGCCTCGGAAAGCAAAAACGCATCGAGCTTGCGGCCAAGTATGCGCTCCATCATGGCGCGAACCTTGGGATACTCGACTCCGTTCGTGCCCTTCTCGAGCGACACGCTCGGAGCGCCAACGCCGCAAATGGGCGCGACGGTCCAGGTGTCAGGCACTTCGTCAATGTCAAGCAGCTCGACCGGACCATACTTCTTCACGGCTGCGATGGCCTCCAAGCGACCCATATAT
>NZ_CDRRGL010000151.1:0-4183 GCF_977041755.1 Slackia sp. | reverse complement strand
GCGGGATCGACGGGCAAACCCGTCTCCTCGGTCGTCTCGAGGCTCGACTCCGCAGAGCAGCCGGTCGCAGCAAGGCCCGCAACGCCCGCCATAACAGCAGCAGATGCCCCCAAGAAACCACGACGGGAAATATTATTCGTACCCACTGTCAGTTTCCCCCTTCAGATTTCTACATCGCGCACGTTGCATAGAACGCGTAGCGGGCAATGGCAACGCCAATCACCAGCAATGCGCACATGACAATCGCAAGCATTTTCTTGTTCTCGAGTTTGGAAGCCGCAAGCGCAAGCGCAGCGGAAGCGACGGGCGCAACCACCAAGCCGACAACCTGCGTGACGGGGCTTGCGCCCTGACCGCCAAACGCAGCAACCTCAAGCGCCAAACCAATAGCGAGCGCAGCGTCAACGATGAGCAACGCATAAAGAGCCGGCTTCTTGGTGACGTCAACCGACCCGAGCACGGCGCACAGACCGAGACCCATAGCCAAATCTCCTGCGAAAAACGAGAGCACCGTTGCTGGAGCATTGCTCCACACGGCATTGCCATACACGTCCACATACGCGGTGGCCATAAGCACCATGCACACCACAGCAGCGACGGCAGCAACGACGCGCAACGCAAACAGGCTGCTTTTCTTAGCAAGCGTGATGATAAGGTCGACAATCACAAGCACGAAGAAAATGCCTGAAGCCGCAACTTCTTTGACCATTCCAGAACCAAAGTTCACCGTGCCAGCGCTGACCGAAGCGAGCGCACGCGGAATGCTCTGGACATGCGTCGAGGCAGCTATCATGCCAACCGCAAACAAGACCACGATCACCAAGGGAACGAGCCACGGGCGCTCACCCGTGCGCATGCGCTGGAAGCAGGTTTCAAACGCATACGCACCTGCCGCCATGCCCCCTAGCAACGTAAAAAGAAATAAGGATTCAAGACCCATGTTCCCCCTCTTTCCTCAACGCCCGCATTATGCAGGGCGTCCGATTCAGCGGCGCGTGCTTCGCCTGCACGAGCCCGCATTCAGACCCAAACAACGCCACGAGGCGACGCAGCGACGGTTTTGCCGAATGCATGTCATCAGGAAATCAGCTAATTCTCCTCGGTGCGTTTTATAGCAAAATTGTCGTGCGACAATCAATAGTGTCGCACGACAATTAATTGAGTGAATTATTCTATTTTAAGAATATAAAACGGAAAGCCTCCTAGCGTTTCGCCACGTCATCCTCTTGTTTCGAAGTGAAGCCCTCACCATAAGCGCTCGGAACCACGAACGTTCCGTCGTTGTCTTGCATGCCCTCGTAGGTGAGATGCATCTTGCGCAGCGACAAGGCGATTTCGTCATGGCCATACGTTTGAGCTACATCGTCGAGAATCGCCGAGAGGTCCTTTTCGGCTTCCATAAGCGTGATGCGAGCGCTCTTGCGGCACTCGGCTTGCGCCTCAAGAGACATAATGCCCTGCAGTTCCTTGGGGATGATAAGGTCTCGCACCTCGACCGAAACAATGGAAATGCCCCAATCGGAAACCTTCTTCTCTACGGCATCGCGAAGTTCTTGATCGAGCTGATGGCGGCGCATAACCACATTTTGCAGCGAGGCGCGGCCGATGGCATCGCGCAGCGCCGTTTGCGCAGAAAGGGCAACCGCAAAATAGCAATCCTCTACTTCGGTGCACGCCTTTTCGGGATCCCAAATCACCCAAAACAGCACTGCATCGACGTCAAGGGGAACAAGGTCGCTCGTTAAAGCCTCTTCGGCGCCAAAAGGAGTCACATTCATGCGCTGATCGACGCGCAGCGCGCAAAACTCAAGCAGCGGAATTGTGAAAAACAGCCCCGGCCCCGCGAGACGGTTGAATTTTCCCAAACGCATAACCACAGCGCGCTCCCAGTCCATACATACATGGACGGAAGAAAGCATCGCAAGGGCAACGGCCACGGAAACAAGAATACCCACGAGCGTAAGCTCTCCGCAAATCGCAACGGACGCCGCAAGCACCGTCGCGAACGCCGCTATCGAGAACGCCACCGTCACCATAACGGCGCCGTTGCGCGTAGCTTTTTTTGCCGGATCGGAACGGTACGCATCCGCCGCTACGCCGAATTCCATTTCGGAGCGACGATACGTATCCTTCTGCCCAAGAGGCGACATTTCATCGCTTTTCCTTTTCATGGCCCTCCTTCATCCTCCTTACGCACGACGATACGAGTTTCGGAATATCGTCATACGCCATCCCTTCTTCCAGGCATCCCTTCACAAACGACTCGACAAGAGCATCAATTTCCGGCGCAAGCTTTGGAGAGACCCCCTCGTCGTTTACGAATACTCCGCTGCCGCGTACCGTGGTCACATAGCCGTCTCGCTCAAGGCCCATATATGCCTTGCTGACCGTGTTGTAAGCTATACGCAAATCTGCAGCATATTTGCGCACCGTAGGAAGCTTCTCCCCCGGTTTGTAGTAACCAGACGCAATAAGGTAAGCGATGCGATTGCGTAGCTGCACCCACATGGGCAGATCGCTCGCTTCGTCAAACTCAAACGCCGGTATTTCCTTGCTTTGATTCACGTACTTCTTTCTTCTCGTTTACATAAGAGGAGCAACGCCGCATGCAACTATGCTGATTCGAAGACACAATCCGCCGACTAATACCAAAACGGCGAGCACCGCCGCAGTCGAGGCAAGGGCGCCTCGACCAGCAAAGAGCAAAATCATTTCCGCAATGAACGGAAGCACGATGCCGCATGCAACAAACCCTATCCAAAACGGAATGGACAGCGCACCATCCATAAGGGAGGCAAACGCCGCCGAATCGATATTTTTAGCACTCACGAGCAGCGCGATTGCCGCAATCGATTCAATCACGATAAAGGCAACATCCGCGGGAATCAAAAAATGGTGCCATAGACGCATCGCGCGAACGTCTTCGCATGCGCAGGCGGCCAGCATCACAACGGCACACCCGCATGATAGGGCCGACGCGACAAACAGGACAGACAGCCACGGCGACTGCCACACCTTCACCGCAATGACGCTTTTCAATAACAAAGCCGTATACACCATGACAATGAGGGCCACGGGTATACCCGCAAGCTTCACAACAGATACGAACCTTCGCATCGCCAGAGGCAATCTAAGCAAAGCATCCGAGAGCGCGACCACGAGGCACACCGAAAGAAAAGCCAAGGCGAAAGCGCCGATCGACACCAGGCTGTTCGTCGGATAAAGGAAGAGGTAATAAAATGCCTCGGGACGACCAAGGTCGGCAACAAGGCAGAGCACGCCCGCGAGGATAGAGACAAGGCCGGTGCCATACACGAAAGTTTGAACATATCGGCGAGTCGACTCGGAAATCGCGGCGCAGGGCGCGCAAAGAACCCCTGAAACTGCACGACCGCGACCCCAAACGCACCCAGCAACGTCGGCAAGGGCGACAAGTGCGAACGCGCCCGCGGAAGCTCCGCCAAGAAATAGGTACACGGCTATCAATTCGCTAAAACTCACATGCACCTCCCGCTTTTCTCCGTCCGTGACAATCTACCACGCGTCCGTCGCACGACAATCGACAAATCCCGCAAAAGTTAATCGAGATTTCGCATTCAAAACGAAAGAGGGCACACCAACGGCACCTACCCCACACATTGCATCATGCTCGAATGCCCTTCGACGATTTCACATTCTTTTCCCGAAAACACGAAGCTCATATATTCAAGTAGTGGCGCCCGTCATGCCGAGCGCCACCATCAAGCGGTTCTTCACGTTGCTCGCCCCAAAACCCGGCGCGAGTCCCTTCTGCAAAGGTTCGTGCAAGCCGCTACCAGCTCGCCTCGATTTCGCGAATGCGCTGGTAGAGCCATTCGTTTTGGGGAACTTCGATGCCGTGTTCGGCGGCGAGACGACAGATGGTGCCCGAGAATTCCTCGACCTCGGTTTTGCGGAGCGCGATGCGGTCTTGCGCCATGGACGGCATGCCTGCGGGGTCAAGCGTTTCGAGCAGCTCGACCATCTGCGACAAGTCAGCCTCGGCGATGGCGATGCCTTCCGCATTCGCCACCACGCGAGCCTCGCGCATAGCCGCCACCAAGCTGCGACGCTGCTCGCTTCCGCGCTCGGTCGCGCTGCCGTAAGTGCCGCCATACACCATGCACGTTTGGTTGACGCCCACATTCATCATGAGTTTCGTCCA
>NZ_CDRRGL010000150.1:0-4186 GCF_977041755.1 Slackia sp. | reverse complement strand
CTCGTGTTCGACCTTGGCGGCGGCACGTTCGACGTTTCCGTGCTTGAGCTCGGCGACGGCGTGTTCGAAGTTCTGTCCACCGCTGGCGACAACCACCTGGGCGGCGACGACTGGGACCACCGCGTCATCGACTGGATGGCCGACAAGTTCGCTGCTGACAACGGCGGCATCGACCTGCGCAAAGACAAGATGGCTCTGCAGCGCCTGAAGGAAGCCGCCGAGAAGGCGAAGATGGAGCTTTCCTCCACTACGCAGGCTTCCATCAACCTGCCGTTCATCACGGCCGACGCCACCGGCCCGAAGCACCTCGACTACACGCTGACCCGCGCGGAGTTCGAGCGCATCACGAAAGATTTGCTCGACCGCTGCAAGCAGCCTGTTGAGCGCGCGCTGAAAGATGCCGATCTTGGCACGGGCGACATCGACGAGGTCATTCTCGTTGGCGGCTCCACCCGTATGCCGGCTGTTCAACAGCTCGCTGAGACCATGACGGGCAAGAAGCCGAATATGTCGGTGAACCCCGACGAGGTTGTCGCTATTGGCGCGGCCGTTCAGGGCGGCGTGCTTGCCGGCGATGTTGAGGGTATTCTGCTCCTCGACGTCACCCCGCTTTCCCTGGGCGTTGAAACCATGGGCGGCGTGATGACCAAGATGATTGACCGCAACACCACCATCCCGACCCGCAAGACCGAGATTTACTCCACGGCTGCCGACAACCAGACGTCCGTTGAGATTCATGTTCTGCAGGGCGAGCGCCAGATGGCCAACGACAACAAGACTCTTGGCCGTTTCCAGCTCACCGGCATTCCTGCGGCTCGCCGCGGCGTGCCCCAGATTGAGGTCACGTTCGACATCGATGCCAACGGCATCGTGAACGTTTCCGCTAAAGACCTGGGCACTGGCAAGGAACAGCAGATCACCATCTCCGGTTCCACGGCTCTGTCCGACGACGAAGTCGACCGCATGGTGAAAGACGCCGAGGCTCACGCCGACGAGGACGCGAAGCGCAAGGAAGAGATCGAGGCTCGCAACAACTGCGACTCTCTCGTGAATGCCACCGAGACTACGCTCAACGAGCTGGGTGACAAGGTTCCCGCCGACAGCAAGTCCACGGTTGAGGCCGCTATCGCCGAAGCCAAGACTGCGCTTGAGGGCACCGACATCGACGCCATCAAGGCTGCTACCGAGAAGCTGCAGCAGGCAAGCTACAAGCTGGCCGAAGTTGCCTACAGCAATCAGGACGCCGCCGCTGCTGGCGCTGGCGCCGCGGGTGCTGCTCCTCAGCAGGATGACGGCCCCATCGAGGCCGACTACGAGGTCGTCGACGACAAGAACGAAGGGAAATAATCATGAGCAAGGACGGTAAGGACAAAGCCGCCCAGGAGCCTCGTGAGATTCCTATCGACGGCGCAGATGAAGTAACCGAAGGGGCGGCTGAAGCGGCCGCCCCGGCCCCCGAGGCCGAACAGGCTGAAGCTGCCGAGGCTGCCGAGGCCGAAGCTGATTCCATCGAGGAAGAGGCCGAAGCGGTTGTGGCTGACGCCGAGCGCGTCGCTAAGGCCGAAGCTGAAGCGGCCGCCATGCGCGATAAGTACCTTCGCCTTCAGGCGGAATGGGACAACTATCGCAAGCGCACGGCCGAAGAGGCTGGCGAGATGCGCGTTCGTGCCGCTGAAAAGCTCATGGGCGATTTGCTCCCTGTGATGGACGACTTCGAGCGCGCTATCGCGCATGCCGAAGCCAATGGTGATGCCGGCCTGCTCGACGGCGTGAAGGCGATTTCGACCAAGCTTTCCGAATCGCTCGGCAAGCATGGCCTTGAGACCATCGACCCCGCGGGCGAGGCGTTCGACGCGCTTGAGCATCAGGCCGTAGGCCAAATCGAAGACGCGAGCGTGCCCGACGAGACCGTTGCGCAGGTGTACCAGAAGGGCTATCGCCTGGGTAAGAAAGTCATTCGTCCGGCAATGGTCACCATCTCCACTGGCGGCCCGAAGCGCGAAGTCGAAAGCGACGACGCAGAATAGTATGTATTGGAAGGCGGGCGCAGTGCTCGCCTTCTTTGTAGAAATCGCACGTCAGAATAAAAGGAGGTGGCGCAGTTGGCAGCCACGCCGGACTACTATAAGACGCTCGGGGTTTCCCGCAGCGCCACGGACGAAGAGATCAAGAAGGCCTATCGCAAGCTTGCACGCACCAACCACCCCGATGCAGGCGGCGATGAGGAAAAGTTCAAGGAAATCAACGAGGCCTATGAGGTCTTGAGCGATAAGAAGAAGCGCAAGCTTTACGACCAGTACGGAACCGCCGATGAGCAGCGCATTCCCTATGGATGGGGCGGCGGCGCCGGCGGCGCTGGGGCTTCGGGCTTCGGCGGCTTCGGCAGCTGGGCCGACATTCTGGATAGCATTCGCCGCGGTGAAGGCGTGGCAGGCGCCGGAGGCTTCAACGTCGATGATATTTTCGGCGGGGGCGGCTTCGGCGGTTCTGGCTTCGGCGGGCAATACCAGCCGCAGCCTCAAAAGGGCCGCGATATGAACGTGACGCTCAACGTGAGCTTCGATGAAGCATTCAATGGTTGCGTCAAGAAGGTGAGCGTGCGTAATCCTCAGGGCGGCGTCGAAACGCTTGACGTGAAGGTACCTGCCGGCGCGGTCGATGGCGGCCGCGTGCGCTTCCGTGGCAAGGGTGCCGCGGGTGCAAACGGGGGCCCGGCCGGCGATTTGCTTGTGACTACGAAAATCAGCGAGCATCCGCTGTATTCGCGCCATGGCGCCGACGTGCTCATGACGGTGCCCATTACGGTTTCCGAAGCTGCGCTCGGCGCGAAAATCGTGATTCCCGCGCCCGACGGCACGAAGATCCGCGTAAGCGTTCCCGCCGGTTCTCAAGACGGTACTGAGCTGAAAATCAGCGGCAAGGGCGCCCCGAACGTGAAGGGCTCGGGCAGCGGCGCGCTGCGCATTACGTTCCATGTGGAAATCCCCAAGCACATGACTGAGCAGCAAGAACAGGCCATGATCGACTTCCAGGCGGCTTGCGAGCATGCGGGCCAAAACGTTCGCGAGCATTTAGACGTGTAGGAGATAGCAATGGCAGACAGGCACACACCTCTCTATATGATCGGCGTCGCGGCCCAGTTGGCGGGCGTGCACCCTCAAACGTTGCGCATTTACGAGCAAAAGGGCCTCGTGAGCCCTCAGCGCACGAGCGGCAACACGCGCATGTATTCGCAAGCCGATATCGAGCGCCTTGAGCTTATCAACGAGCTCACGAGTGAGGGCATCAACCTTGCGGGCGTCATTCGAATTTTGGATTTGAAGGGTCGTCTCGACGAGCGCGATGAGGAAATCGACGACTTGCACAAAAAGGTGCGTCGCCTGGCCGACCGCGTGCATGAACTCGAAACGCGCGAAAGCGTATCGCGCCTCATGCTTCCCGCGAGCACGCAAAACATCGAGGTGCGTTAGCGCACCAACCTGCTCAATGCTCGTAGCATTTAGCAGGTTTTATTCGAAACCAATTCTCTCCATCTAGGAAGGAGATAGCTTTATGAGACTCGACAAACTTGCAGTAACCGCTCAAGAGGCATTCCAGGCCGCCATGGGCATCGCGAGCGACGCCGACACGTCGTCGGTCGAGCCGATTCATCTGCTGAAAGCCTTGCTCGATGCGGGCGAGAACAACATCTCGGCCATCATCAAGCGCGTAGGCGCCGACCCGGCGATGCTTTCGGGCGAAGTCGATAAGGCCATCGCCAATGGGCCCAAGGTCACAGGCGGCGTGATGGGCATGCCCCTTCCGTCGCAAGGCCTCATGAACGCCATTAACAACGCGGTGAAGGCCGCCGAAAAGATGGGCGACTCCTATGCGACGAGTGAGCATTTGCTCATTGCCCTCACCGAAGACAAGGGCCAGGCGGGCAAAATCCTCAACGGCGCAGGCGTGACGCGCAAAAACATCGAAGAGGCCTACGATGACCTTCGCGGCGACACCCGCGTGACCGACCAGCAGAGCAAAGCCGAGCTTGATGCACTGAACCAGTACGGCCAAAACCTCACTCAGCAGGCGCGCGAGGGCAAGCTCGATCCGGTCATCGGCCGCTCTGACGAGATCCGCCGCACCATTCAGGTGCTTTCGCGCCGCACGAAGAACAACCCTGTGCTCATTGGCGAGCCGGGCGTTG
>NZ_CDRRGL010000149.1:0-4197 GCF_977041755.1 Slackia sp. | reverse complement strand
TTCCCTCGGATGCGCGCGCGTCGAGCGTGGCGTATGACGCCGCAGCAAAAGCAACGACGCACACGAGCGCCACCGCTGTTGTCGCGACCATAATGGCCGCCGCCGCGTTGTGGGCAAGCGAGTGATGCGTGAAAGGACGCTTTCGCCTCGCGGGCTTTTCAGCTTCAGGGGACGCTTTTTCCTCGTCGGGACCCGCGGTTACGACCATAGGCAGCCTACGCCTTCAGGCGGTAGCCAACGCCGCGCACCGTTTCGATATACGTCGCCGCCTCGGGGCATGCCTCGGAAAGCTTCTTTCTTAGCGTTTGCACATGGGCGTCAACCGTGCGGGTTTCGCCCGCGATGCTGTAGCCCCACACACGGTCGAGCAGCAAGTCGCGCGACACCACGATGCCGCGATTCTCCATAAGGTAGCGCAGCATCTCGAATTCCTTATGCGTGAGCTGCACTTCCTCGCCGTCTGCGGTGACCTGATAGCGCGCAACGTTCAGGCAAATCGGGCCCGCCTCAAGCGTTTCTCCGTCACCTGCGGCCGCCATTTCGCGCTGACCCGTCTGAACATCGCGTTCATGTCGGCGCAGCAGCGCGTTCACGCGCGAGATGAGCTCCATCATGCCGAAGGGCTTTGCCAGGTAATCATCGGCACCCGCGTCAAGGCCGCAAACCGTGTCGAACTCGGTCGACTTCGCGGTGAGCATCATGATGGGCACATTCGCAGTACGAGAATCGGCGCGCAAGCGCTTGAGCACAGAAATGCCGTCTTCATCGGGAAGCATTACGTCGAGAAGGAACAAATCGGGCACCTCGCTCGCGAGCGCAATGTCCATTTCCGACGCGCGCGAAAAGCCGCGCGTGGCGTGGCCCGTTTGCTCGAGCGTATAAAGCGCCAGATTTCGAATTTGTTCGTCATCCTCGAGGTAATAGATCATCCGAGAACCTCTCCTTTGTAACGGCCGGTCAGTGCGTATTCTACCCATTCGGCGATGTTTTGGGCGTGGTCGCCCACGCGTTCGAGGTATTTTGCGAGCATAAGCGCCTCGACGAGGTTCGACGCAACCCCGCCTTCGCCCTGAATGCCGCGCACCACATCGGCCTTCACGCTTTCGAAAAGCGCGTCGATCTGCGCATCTTCCCCAATCGTCGCACGCGCGCGTTCGGCATCGCGTTCCACGAACGCCTCGGTAGCATCATGCAGAATAATGCAGGCCCGATCGCCCATTTCGCGCAAATGCGCCGAGAGCTCCTCATCGAGTGCCCCTTGCAGGGTGAGCGCAATTTCGGCGATGTCGGTCGCCTGGTCGCCAATGCGCTCCAAATCGCCCGCGATTTTAAGCGCCGCCGACACGCGATGCAGATCGGTCGCAACGGGCTGCTGGGTGAGCAGCAGCTTCACGCACAAGCCCTCGACCTCACGTTCCTGGTGGTCAATATCGTCATCGCCGTCGATCACCGCATTCGCCGCTTCGGCGTCGCGGGCAGCAAGCGCCGCAATGCTCGCGCGCAGGGCGTCTTCCGTCGACGACGCCATAACCAGCAGCTGGGCATCGAGCAATTGCAGTTGAGAATCCAATACCGTGCGTGCCATGGCTTAGCCGAACCTTCCCGTGATGTAGTCTTCCGTGCGCTTGTCGCTGGGGCAATCGAAAAGGGTTTTGGTGTCGTCGAATTCAACCAGGTCGCCGAGCAGGAAGAACGCGCATTTATCGCTCACGCGCGCGGCCTGCTGCATGTTGTGGGTCACCATGACCACCGTATAATCGCGCTTGAGCTCAATGGCGAGCTCTTCGATGCGCCCCGTGGAAATGGGGTCGAGCGCACTCGTCGCCTCGTCCATAAGCAGCACTTCAGGCTCAACCGCGAGCGCGCGGGCAATACACAAACGCTGTTGCTGGCCGCCCGAAAGCGCGAGGGCGCTTTTCTTCAGACGGTCTTTCACCTCGTCGAAAATCGCCGCCTTGCGAAGCGCGGTTTCAACAATCTCGTCGAGCTCGGCCTTGCCTTTAACGCCATGAGTGCGTGGGCCGAACGCAACATTGTCGTACACGCTCATAGGAAACGGGTTCGCTTTCTGGAACACCATGCCAACACGTTTGCGAAGCAAGTTGACGTCGATTTCCTTGCTGTAGAGTTCTTCCCCATCGAGCCTAATCGAGCCTTCAACTCGGCAGCCTTCGATAGCGTCGTTCATGCGATTGAGGCAGCGCAGGAAGGTCGACTTTCCGCAGCCCGACGGGCCGATGAACGCGGTGATTTGATTGCGCGGCATGTCCATCGTTATGCCGTGCAGCGCATGGAACGCGCCATAGTGCAAATCGAGGTTTGAAACCGCGATTTTCGTTTCATTTGAAGCCTCGGCCACGAGCGCCCTTTCTTCCCGAATTAAAACCGAGAAGAAACTTTACGGATGGGCGGCACGCTCGACGTTAGGCGTTTGCAAAATTTGCGTAAAGAAGGGAGAGGAGCAGCCGCAACGCGTGCCGCATCGCCGCGGATGGGACCGAGAGGCGTCCGCGGCGAATGCTCGGTTTCTCATACCCCTTAAAAACAGGAAACCGCAGCGAGGCGCATAGCGAGCCAAAGGCGAGCGGTAGCCGAGCGGGCATTTGCGGCGGACGCCCCTCGGCCTCATCCGCCGGCTAACCGCGCCGACAAGACATGCTAAACGCTACGAGCATTTAGCAGGTTTTTTCGGCAGCCTCCACCACGTGTTTCATGAGCATGCTCGTGGTCACGCCGCCAATGCCGCGCGGGACGGGGGTAATGGCGTCGACAATCGGCTCAATCGCGTCGAAATCGGCGTCGCCGCACAGGTTGCCCGCCTCGTCAACGTTAATACCCACGTCGAGCACCGTCTGACCGGGATGGAAGAAATCGCGACCATACGCTTTCGCGCGGCCCGTGGCAAGAATCACCACATCGCCTTTGCGCACGATGGCGGGCAAATCGCCCGTACGCGAATGGCATGTGGTCACCGTCGCGTGGCGATCGAGCAGAAGCACGCTCACAGGTTTGCCAACAACCAAGCTGCGTCCCACGACAACTACGCGCTTGCCCGCAATGGGAATGTCGTACGCGTCGAGCATCTCGATGCACGCCGCCGCCGTGCAGGGAGCATATCCGGGGCCTCGGCCCGTAAACACCGCAGCCATGGAGCCGCGACCAATGCCATCCACATCTTTCGCGGGATCGAGCGCATCGCAAACGGCCTCCTCGTCGAACTGCTCGGGCAGCGGGCGGAACATCAGACAGCCGTGAATCGACGGGTCGGAGTTCACCCAGGCGATAACATCCATAAGTTCTTCTTGGGATGCGTTTTCCGGAAGCGTAATGGTACGCGCGCGAATACCCAGTCCAGCAGCGCGCTTGAGCGCCGTGCGCTCATAGGTCAAATCGTCGGGGCGCGCGCCCACGCGCACAATCGCAAGACCAGGCTTCACGCCGCGCTCTTCGAGCGCAGCAATGCGCCCCCTCAATTCCTCTCGCAGCGAGTCAATAACGGGCTTTCCAAGCAGCAATTTCGCCATGACGGTTCTTTCTTCTTTTGCGGCATACGGAGCATGGAACCCACCTTAGCGCGACTCTAAAAACGCCCCGAAGCGCTCCGGGGGGGGGCAAGCTTCGCCAAAAAAACAATGCCCGCCACTCTTCCGCGACGGGCATTGTGGATTCATATGCTGTCCGCGATCATTTAATAGCAGCAGCTACTTTATCGTAAATCGCCTGGGCCGCATCGCACGGCTGCGTTAAAAGTTGCGCACATTCCTCGTTGAACGCAGCGGCCTGGACCGCATCGTCCATAAGATTCGTGTTGATATGCACATTGAGCGCCGCTGCCTGCAGGGCGCCTTTCGCCAAGATCGCCGAAGCGCCCACATCGGAAAGCACGAGTTTGCTCGCGTTGCTCGCGAGAAATTCGTCAGACTCGATTACGGCCGCGCACACGCGCATGATGTGCAACGGAACCTCGCACGCGCCCACAAGCGCCGCTTGCTCGGCCGCATGGCGCGCGGCCCTTTCTTCCTCAGTCGCACGCGAAAGCTTCCATGTGGCCGCGAGCCGGGAAAACGCCTCGGCATCTTCATCGATGAGTTCGAGCAAACGAGCTCGCGCTGCATCAAGCACAACAACCGATGCACGCATGTCGGCGGCGACATCGGCGAACTTTGGCTTTCCCGCCGTAATATTTCCCACCATGGC
>NZ_CDRRGL010000148.1:0-4290 GCF_977041755.1 Slackia sp. | reverse complement strand
ATCGACGTTCGCGACCTTGGCTTCTGCGACGGTTCGACGCGAGCCGTCGCACAGAAACACATCCAAATGCGCCGAAGACGTGGCATCGTCGTTACCATCCAAGAGAACGGTGTTGTTTTCCTTGCCCATGTCCATCAATTCGGTGTTGTTGCCACAGGTATACACAACTAAGTCGGGATCACGCAACGGTTCTTGAGCAAGGGGCTCATCGCATGAAAACGCTCGACCGAACCAATCGATGTAGGCAACGATGTGAGCCTTACTCGTATTTGCCGGATTATCAAAAGCGGCAACGTAGCACGCACCGCCCTTCGGCATGACGAGGCCGCTCGAGATATAACCATATGTTGCGCCCAAAGGCATCAGGGGAACGGCGCGAAGCACATCACGTTTTGCAAAAAAGCCAAGTTTTACAGGAAATCCCATTAATGAGCACCTCTTTAATGTGGGCCGATACTTCGACCGCCGTTTCGTTTCAATCATTATACCGTTCGAACAAAGTGCACGCTGTTCACTGCAATATGCCGTTTTGCGCGCATCCAAACATCTATGGGTGCGCTAAAGCCGCACATGACCGCTGCCCGCTAAATAGAACCGTCTCCCGCGAAACCGGCGTCGCAGAGCCAAGATCGGAAATGATACAACTATAGTAGGTATTAAAGAAAAGACGATTTCGCAGATGAAACGCGTAGTGACGCGATGGGTGGCGCAATAAGGGGAATGTTCGAGCGCACCCTGGGGAGAAGGAGCAAGCATGGGCACAACCGCAGAGGAGCCGCGCAGCATGCATTCGCATGAGACCGGGCATAGGCTCACGGCAGATGAAGCGGCCTTTTTGAAAGAATTCCTCCTTGATTCGCCGCAATTCGTCGTTGTTGGCGATGAGGGAACGAAATCCAAGAAGCATTCTCAGTCGAAGAAAAAAAAAGCATAAGAAAAAGGAGGCACTTCGCCTCCTTTTTCTTATGCTGAAATCGCCAAGCCTCATCGGCTCATGGCTCAGGGCAAATGTGCCGCATGTGCCCAATTAGGCCTGGAAACCTTCGTCCTTGATCCTTCCTTCGCCATCGGCCGCCGTCGTTGCAAGTTCATCGCAGCGTTCGTTTTCAGGATGCCCCGCATGGCCTTTCACCCAATGAAACGTGACGTTATGAGGTTCTTTCGCCTTTAGGAGACGCTTCCAAAGATCGGCGTTTTTCACGGGCTCCTTCTTTGCGTTTTTCCAGCCTCGCTTGAGCCATCCTTCGACCCAATGCTGGTTGAAGGCGTTCACCACGTATTGGGAGTCCGAGATGACGTCAATCTCGCAAGGATGTTTAAGCACTTCAAGAGCGGCGATAACGCCCAAAAGCTCCATGCGATTGTTGGTCGTGCAATCGAACCCCTGCGAAAGTTCCTTCACATGCAGTTTTCCAGAGGGATCGGTGTAATGCAGAACCGACCCGTATCCTCCCGGCCCCGGGTTTCCGCGCGATGATCCGTCGGAATAGATGGTTACATGCATGAGCGGCCTTTCTTCTTAAGCTCAAATTCGCATTTTGGTCAGATGATGGTAACACGTATACGCGTTTGACGAACGATGCCATCGAAAAGGCAACAAGAGAGCATGCCGCGCCTTCGTGAAGGTACAATCATCGAGGTATCGAAAGGAACGTTATGCAGATTATCGTTGCAGTTGTTGTGATCATCGCGCTTGTCGCGTGGACCGTTGTGAAAAACGACGAGATGTCCGGTTTGGGACGGAATGTGAAAACGGGCACCCTGCGACACCCGCATGGAAAACTCGTTCGCGCAAAGGCGACAACGGCCATCCCCGAAGAGGCTCCCCTTGCCAATCGCATTAAGCGTTCGATGCCGTTCATCTCTTCTGTTGCCATTATTGCCGTATGCTTGGTGCTGTATGTGTGCGATTTCACGGTATTGGGCCATTCGAGCTCGCAGCTCCTCGCCACACTTTCCTCAACGGGTATCGTTGCTTTGATTATCGCAGCTGAAGCAACGCTACGCGCGCCGGAAGACGCCCGAACGTTCTGGACGTATGTCTACGCCCTTGTTGCGGGAGTTGTATGCGCCCTTGTTGTGTGGGAAGTTGTTGCCGCAGCTGCCTCTATGTCGTTTAGCGAGGAATCGACTTTGCTTGTCTACGGCATTGCGACATGCGTTTGCTACATGCTTGGCTCTGGTGCATGTGTTGCGCTGCTGCCGAGCAAGGTAACGTTTGAGCGCACCTTCGAAGATGGCGCAAAACGCTCTATTACGGTTTCGACACGAAGTGCGGCCTATTCCGCTTACGTTGCTATGATGAGGACATCACCTACGAAGGAGGACTAGCATGGGCTTTATGGACGATTTGAACGACATGTTCAACAAGAGTGCGGCTGCAGCTGGCGATATGCTCAATAAGGGCGCCTCTGCCGCAGGACGCATGGCCGATAGCGCGAATCTGCGTTTTAAGCAGGGCGAAATTGACCGTCGTTGGAAAGATGCCTGCGCCGTTTTGGGCGAAAGCGTGATAGAAGCAGTCAAGGCCGACCCCGCCCTTTTGTCGGGCCGCGAGAAAATAATGGCCGATCTTGATGCAATCGCCAAAGAGCGAGCCGATGTCGCTGACGAACTGCAGCGCATCGCAGCGGAAACGGAAGCCGCCCGTCGTGCAGGACGAGTGAAAACATGCCCTGAATGCGGAAGCGAAGTTGGCATCGATGCGAAATTCTGCATGCATTGCGGTTATCCGTTGCCCATCGACGTTCAGCCCGAGCCCGCTGCGGCCGTATCGACTGAAGCGGAAAGCGGCAATGCGCCAGCCGCCGAAAAGACAGCTCAAAGTGAGGTCGAGGTAACCGAGGGTGCGTCCTCAAGCGAGGCTTCCGATGCGCCAAAAGCCGAGGCCAATGCCGCGAGCGAGTGCAAAGCCGAATAGGAGCCGCTCAAGGTTTTGCCATTCTGCAGAATCCGCCATTCCGAATGCCGAAACACTGACGTTTGGTCTCTTGGCTTAGGAAGCAAAAAAACGCAGGTCATATGACCTGCGTTTTTTTTGATTAATTCAAAGAGACCGCTTTTTAGCAAACGCCCTGAGCGATCATGGCATCAGCAACTTTCTCAAAGCCAGCAATGTTTGCGCCCATAACGAAGTTGCCTTCGTGGCCATACTTCTTGGCGGTATCGTCAACATTGTGGAACATGCCGCGCATGAGCTGCTCGAGCTTGCCGTCGACTTCTTCGAAGCTCCAAGAAAGATGCTCAGCGTTCTGGCTCATCTCGAGACCAGAAACGAGCACGCCGCCCGCATTCGCTGCCTTACCAGGCATGAATGCAACGCCATTCTCGAGGAAGTAATTGGTCGCCTCAATGGTGGACGGCATGTTTGCGCCCTCGCCCACGACCTTGCAGCCATTGGCCACGAGCGCCTGGGCGTCTTCGAGAAGGAGCGTGTTTTCGCGAGCGCAAGGAAGTGCGATGTCGCAAGGAAGCTGCCAAACGCCACGGCCGTCCTCAGCATGCCAAATGGCATTCGGGCGCTCGTCAAGATACATGGCAAGCGTGACGCCCTTGTCGTGACCAGAACGCTTCTTGTTGTAAACGTTCTCGAGGACTTTGTAGTCGATGCCCTCGGGGTCTTCAACCCAGCCATGGGTATCGGAGCACGCAAGCACCTTGCCACCGAGCTGGGAAACCTTCTGGACAGCGTAAATCGCAACGTTGCCGGAACCGTGAACGACGACGTTCTTGTCTTCAAGGGAATCGCCATTCGACTTCAAGTATTCATCGACAAAGTACACCAGGCCATAGCCCGTAGCCTCGGTGCGAGCAAGCGATCCGCCAAACGAAAGGCCTTTGCCGGTAAGCACGCCGGTCCATTCATTGCGAATACGCTTATACTGACCAAACATATAGGCAACTTCACGGCCGCCAACACCCAGGTCGCCTGCAGGTACGTCAGTGTTAGGTCCAATGTGGCGGCACAGTTCAGTCATAAACGACTGGCAGAAATGCATGATTTCGTTGTTGGACTTGCCCTTGGGGTCGAAGTCGGAACCACCTTTGCCACCACCCATGGGAAGCGTGGTGAGACTGTTTTTGAGAATCTGCTCCAGGCCCAGGAACTTCAGCATGCCGAGCGTAACCGTGGGGTTGAAGCGAAGGCCGCCCTTGTAGGGGCCGATGGCGGAGTTGAACTCAACGCGATAGCCGCGATTGACTTGGACCTTTCCAGAATCATCGACCCAAGGCACGCGGAACATGACGACGCGCTCAGGTTCGACAAAACGCTCGAGCAGAGCGTTCTCT
>NZ_CDRRGL010000147.1:0-4307 GCF_977041755.1 Slackia sp. | reverse complement strand
CTTGTGGCATATGGCGCGCAGGATACGCTCGCGGCGGTTCTGTGCGTGGTTTGCGTGGTCATGCTGCGCTGCCTGAGCGTGCGGTTCAATTGGAAAACGGGCAGCGATAAGCTCATGCATCGTCATTAGGGCACGTACGGGGGCCGCAATGTACGATGGCGCTCCGTCTTCTGGGCGCTTGCTGCCAGGGGATTGAGCATTTGCGGGCCTTCCTTAAGGCGAATTCCTCTGTTTTTCTTTTTCGCTTCATTTCTTTGTTGCGGCATTTCCCGTGCTGCTGCTGTTTTTGTAACAGTTGGGCAAAGTCTCGCCCCGCGTGGCATGAGTCGGTCGTATTTTCGTTATAGTTACAAATTGCAATAGTAAGAATCGCATATCTGCGAAGGTCGGGCCGTCTGCGAGACGGCCTTTTTGAAAGGGTGAATTTCCGCTCATGTCCGTTGGCATAAGCCTTATCCTCGTCGTATTTTTCCTGGCCATGAACGCATTCTTCGTCATCGCCGAATTCGCGCTCGTGCGTGTGCGCAAGTCGCAGCTCGAGCTCGCCGTAGAGGAGGGCAAGCCGGGCGCCAAGGCGGCCATGGAAATTGCCCTGAATGTGAACAAGTATCTGTCGGCCTGCCAGCTGGGCATTACGCTTGCATCGCTTGCCTTGGGTTGGCTGGGCGAGCCGGCGTTTTCGGCTCTCATTCGACCGCTGTTCGTGTTGTTCGGCCTGCCCGAAGCTGTGATTTCCGTGGTGGCGGTGGCCATTGGCTACTTCATCATGACCACGCTGCATGTGGTGACGGGCGAGCTCATTCCTAAGTCGTTCGCGATTTTCGCCACCGAGCGTTATGCACTGTTCACCGCGCGTCCGCTTATGGCGTTCTATAAAATTACCTATCCCATTATGGTGCTGTTCAATGGCATCACTAATGCGGTGGTGCGCATTGCGGGCCACGACCCCGCCAACGAGCACGAGGTGTACACCGACGACGAAATCAAGCTGCTCATCGACGAGTCCACCGAAAGCGGCCTTATCGCGCCCGAGCAGAACGAGTTCGTGGACAATATTTTCGACATCGCCGACAAAGATGCCGAATCGCTCATGACTCCGCGCCCCGACATGGTGTGCCTGTGCATGAACGACACGTTGGAAGAAAACATGCGCATCGTCGCCGAGGCGAAGTTCACGCGTTTTCCCGTGTATCGTCGCGACAAAGACGATATCGTGGGCTTTGTGAGCGTGAAAGACCTGTACAACTTGTCGCCCGAAAGCACCATGGACGACGTGCGCGTGCGCCGCATCGTGGCGGTGCCTGAGGGCATGCCCGTGGTGAAGCTGCTCAAGGTGCTCAAGCGCGAGAAAACGAAGATGGCTCTGGTCGTCGACGAGCACGGCGGAACGTCGGGCTTGGTGACGATGGGCGATATCTTCGAGGAAATCGTGGGCGATTTCGATGACGAATACGCCCACGGCTTGAGCGATGCGCTTACCGAGGTTGCGCCGAACCACTTCATCACCACTGGCGCATGTCCTATTGACGATTTCGCTGAGCGCATGGGCTTCAAAAGCGAGAATTTCACCGAATACGAAACGCTCGGCGGCCTGCTGCTCGACGTGCTCGATCGAATTCCCGATGTGGGTGATGAAGCGAACTATGAGGAAGACGGCACTAAGGTACGTTTTGTGGTACGTTCGATGGATGCGCGCCGAATCAACCAGGTCGAATTCTGGGTGACGGAGGCTACGCCGGACGATCAACCGGCGTAAGCCGTTGACGCTGTGTAGCAATCTGGTTTTGTCTTGGCTTCCAATCGTCGCTCGCGTTCTGAAGCGTGCGTTGTTTCTCTTTCGGGGCAATCAGATTTTCCAGCTTGCTGCTCGCTGGCTTTGGTGCGAGCATTTCGTTGCGTTGCCGCCAGAGCAGTTCAATGTCACAATGAGCCGGTCTGATGATCGGCTCTTTTCGTTTGAGGAGTACCCATGCCCTATATCGAACTCGAATCGCTTGACGACGCGCGTCTCGATGTGTTCGCGCGCCTAACCGAGGCCCAGCTCCGCAATAAACTCGAACCTGAAAAAGGAATCTTCATTGTCGAGAGCGAGAAGGTTATCGATCGCGCATTGCTCGGTGGGGTGCAGCCGCTTTCGATGCTCATGACGCCTGAATGGGTCGATCGTACGCGCGAAATCGTGGCGCGCGCCGAGGCGGCGTGCGAAGAGCCCGGTGGGCTGCCGGTGTTCGTGGTTTCCGCGAAAGAGGCGGAACGCCTTACGGGTTTTGCGGTGACGCGAGGCATTCTTATGGCTTGCCGTCGTCCCCAGCTGCCGAGTGTGGAAGACCTTTTGGCTCGGGTTGACGCCGAAAAGGCCGCTCGCGCGGCGGCGGTTGTGGCAGGCGACCTTGATCCGGGTGAGGTGGGCAACATACACGATGCGAGCCGCAGGCGCATTGCGGTGCTCGAAGGCATCGTCGACCACACGAACGTTGGCGCTATTTTCCGCTCGGCGGCGGCCATGGGGATCGATGCGGTGCTCGTAACGCCTACGTGCTGCGATCCTTTGTATAGGCGCGCGGTGCGCGTATCGATGGGCTGTGTGTTTCAGGTACCGTGGACGCGCATTGGCGAAAGCGTGCGCGATTGGCCCGCGGCGGGGCTTGAACGTCTGGGTGCGCTTGGGTATAAGACGGCGGCCATGGCCCTGTCCGACGATTCCCTTCCGCTTGGCGCGCCCGAGTTGGCACAAATCGACAAGCTCGCGCTCGTGTTCGGCACCGAGGGCGATGGGTTGTCGAGCCATACGATTGCGGGCTGCGATTACACGGTGCGCATTCCTATGCGTCCTGGGGTCGATAGCCTGAATGTGGCGGCGGCAAGTGCGGTTACTTTTTGGGAGCTTTGCAAATAGTGGGATGCTGGTATTAGCCAGATACTAATAATACTTGCTTTTAGGTATCATATAAGGCACTAATAGAAACTATAATACATTCCATTCGATAGCATTACAGCTTCTATAAGAGCGCAGATATCCAGGAGATACTAAAATTAGTTTCAGAATGAAACCACAGGCCACGCTGTCATTTTGGACGCGTGGTCTTTTTCTTGATGCTGATTTGGGCCGCTCTGTTCTGGCTGGCGTCGCTTTCCTCTCGTACGTTTTTCTCAAATTAATCGAAAGGGAAGGAGCGTCGAATGAAGGCTTCGAAAAAGCAATGGTGGCGCGTATGCCTTACGTCGGTAGTCGTTGCGTTTGCCTTGGCGTGTTCATGCATGATTGCGGGTTGCGGCGGCGGATCTGGAGCCGTCGAATCGAAAGGGCGCGCGCCCGAGGCGAACGTCGACCCTTCCCGCATCGACTCGGGGAGCTACCTCGCCGACAATGGTTTCGGATACTCTGCCGACATGTGGTATATCGATGGCGACACGTCGCGCCCCGGCTTCTATCTAGAAGCGTGGACGGTCGTTTTGCCCGTGTTCTTTGACGAGAGCGGCAAGCCCATCGATCCCGACTGCGATGCCACGATAAAAGATAAGCATCTGGTGCCCTCCGAAGAATGCGAGCCTGGCTACGATATCGTTTTCGTTGACCCCATGACCTGCTACGACTCTGTGAGCAATACCTGGTATTCGCGTGGCGACTACAATGCCGTGATGGCAAAGGTCGTCAATACGAAATGGAAGTCGCTCACAAACGAGTCCATCGAAATCGAGCTGAGGGAAGATGGAACGCTTGTCGAGAGCCGCGATAGCAAGCAGGCTGAGGCGGGTACCTGGGCCATTACCGCCGTCGACCAGGTTGGTCTGTATTGGGACGATGAAGAGCCGGCGTGGAACTATGCCATCCATTGCGATTCGAACGGCAAGGCCGATAAGCTCGATTGGGGCTTTGACGGCAGCGGTGACTACGCACGCGTCGACTAGCGGTTTTCTTCATAAAGGCGATCAAGGGCTCCTCGCTTACAAGGCGGGGAGCCTTCTTTGTTGCGGCGTGTTCGCTCGCACGGCAGTCCTCGGGCCCCACGGCGTTCGCGGCAATCACGGCATTGTCCTTAACAATAATGGGGTCGCGTGCGGTTTTGTGGATGCCCGCTCGCGTCAGGCTTATTTTGCGAGTGCGGACGGGTTTGCAGGTGTGCGCTCGTGCGAGACTGCGTTCTGTGGGGCGTGGCCGTTCGATGGGCGCCTAGTCGCGCTAGGATTCGCCCTGGGTTTCTCGGCGGCATTGCCATTTCCGCACGCGTGCAATAGCATATTCGCTTGCATTGAGCTTATCGAAGAAAAGGAATCGCATGTCGCAACGTCAATTTATCCATCGCATT
>NZ_CDRRGL010000146.1:0-4315 GCF_977041755.1 Slackia sp. | reverse complement strand
ACCGAATCAGGACGGTGGACCAGGCGGCGAGCGCCGCTCGGGCCTGCGTAAGCTGAGTTTTTACTCCCCATTGCATGCCAAGGCATTTCCGGCGCACCTGGGGAGTAAATGACGCGGTGGCTTACATGGCGGCACACGGCGGTACCCCGCGGCATTTCCCCTGATTACTCCCGCTTTCCTTGAGACGGTGAGATTCTTTACTCCCCATTAACGACCTGGGAAAACGCCGCACAGAGACCGTCAAAAGGCCTATTGAGTTCGATTTGAGTTTCAAAGGACCTAAAACGGCCCCTTTTCGTTCTCGGGGACAAAAATCGCGCGTCTACTCACTCGGGATAAATCCTTACTCCCATTCCTCCGAATACCGCCCCGTGCCTTGCCGTCTCGAAACACGGGGAGTAAATCGCGAAATTGCAGGTGAAAGGGAGTAAATAGCCAAAGAAAAAGCCTCCGTTCCGACGCGGGAACAGAGGCTCGATAATCGGATTTACTCACCAATGTCGCTGGCGGCTTTGCCGTGACTCTCGTACAAAACGAAACTCAGCAGCACAGTGCGGCACTCAAAAATACAGGTCAGAACCCTGTCAGACTACTCCCACTCGATGGTCGCGGGCGGCTTGGACGTGATGTCGTAGCACACGCGGTTGGCGCCGGGAACCTCGGCAACGATGCGGCCGGAAATGCGGGCCAGCACGTCGTAGGGCAGCTTAGCCCAGTCGGCGGTCATGGCATCGCTGGACTCGACGGCACGCAGGATGATCGGGCGCTGGTAGGTGCGCTCGTCGCCCATAACGCCGACGGACTTGATGTCGGGCAGGACCGCGAAATACTGCCAGCAGCTGTGCTCGGAGTTGCGCTCGCCGGTCTGCTCAAACAGACGCTGGTTGTAGGCGTCCAGCTCCTCGCGCACGATGGCATCGGCATTCTTCAGAATCTCGAGCTTTTCCTTGTCAACGGCACCGATAATGCGAATCGCGAGACCCGGACCCGGGAACGGCTGACGGAACACGATGTGCGCCGGCAAACCAAGCGCCAGACCAAGCGCGCGAACCTCGTCCTTAAAGAAGTGGTCGAGCGGCTCGATCAAGTCGAAATGCACACCATCGGGGAACGGAATCAGATTGTGGTGGCTCTTGATAGTAGCCGTCTTGCCGCCCGTCTTGCGAGCACCCGACTCAATAATGTCGGGATAAATAGTGCCCTGCGCCAGATACTTAACCGGCTTGCCATCGGTCTCGAGCTGCTGAGCCACAGCGAAGAACTCTTTCCAGAACTGCGTGCCAATAATACGACGCTTCTCTTCAGGCTCAACCACGCCGGCCAAAAGCTCGGCATAACGGTCTTCGGCATGCACATGAATGAAATCGACATCGAACTGCTTGGTGAAGACCTCTTCAACCTGCTCGGGCTCGCCCTTGCGCAGCAGGCCGTGATTAATAAACACGCAGGTCATCTGCTTGCCGATGGCACGCGCGCCAAGAGCGGCAACCACAGAAGAATCAACGCCGCCGGAAAGCGCCAGAATAACGCGGTCCTCGCCCACCGTCTCGCGGAAATCGGCCGTCATGCTCTCGACCAGGTTATCCATGGTCCAGTTCTTCTCAAGGCCGCAGATATTGAACAGGAAGTTCGAAAGAATCTGCTGGCCATACTCGGTGTGCTTCACCTCGGGATGGAACTGTGTGGTGAAGATCTTCTTCTCGGCGTTCTCCATCGCGGCCACGGGGCACACGTCAGTCGAGGCGACAACGGTAAAGCCCTCGGGCACATCGCTCACGGCATCGAAGTGGCTCATCCACACCGTTTGATCGGCGGGAGTGCCCTCGAAAAGCGCACCTCCATTAACATGCAGCTCAGCCGCGCCATACTCGCCCACCTCAGGATGGAAAACGCTGCCGCCAAGCGTAACAGCAGTAATCTGGTGGCCGTAGCAGAAACCGAGCACAGGCACGCCAAGCTCGTAAATCGCAGGGTCGACACGCGGCGCATCCTCGGCGTTCACAGACGCAGGGCCGCCCGAGAGAATGATGGCAGAAGGCGCCATTTCGCGAACCTCATCGGCTGTGATATCGCACGGCACGATTTCGGAATACACGTTCAAATCGCGTACGCGGCGAGCGATAAGTTGCCCGTACTGAGCGCCGAAATCGAATACGAGTACTTTCTGGCTAGAAGACGTTGCCTGGGTCACGGCTTGCTCCTTCGTGTGATCTGTCAACCGCGCGCGGCACAGGCTTGCAACCTTTCCGCAACGCGTTTTTACATGTCTAACTGGCTATCTTACACGAAACATCGTGCGCACGCGCGAACGCATTTTCAAACGCGCAATGCCCACACGACGAAACGCGCGAGCTCACCGCAGCGCACGCGGGAGGGGTATCGCCGAGCCAATCGCAGCCGCAGCGAGCATGCACACCACGCCAGATGGCGGGAAGCACATGAACAGCAGCAACACGACCATCACAGGCTGGCGCATGACCGCGCCCATGAGCGACGCGATGCATACCGCCGCGCAGAAAACCGCATCGACGCCCGCAATGAGCGAGAAACCATAGCCCAAGCACACCCCCGAAAAAATAACGGGAAAGAAATGTCCGCCGCGCCACCCGAAATGAATGCATGCTGGCGTAAGCGCCGCCTTCACGAACGCGGTCGCAATAAGCGTCGCAGCCCCGAGCGCCGCATAGGAATCCATAACCATCTGTGTCTGCGATTCGCCCGCAAACAGGGAAAACGGCAAACCGTTCCGCATATAGAAAGCAAGAGCCCTGCGAGCAACGCCTTAGTCACGGGGCGATCGCCCATCGCGCGAGACGCAGCAGCGCTTGCTTTGTCGCTCGCACGAAACGCCCATCCACACGCGACGCCCGCTGCCGCAAGCGGAATAAACCAAGCAAGCTCCGCCCCGCCAACAACGGCTGCTTCAAAACGAGGCATGCCCATGCCTCCTCCAAAGAGCGAGCCCAAGCCAAGGAATGCACCGAGCGCGCCCACAATAGCGCACGCATACACAAACGCCTTCTGCGCTTTAGGCACCTCAATCGCCATCGTATCGGAGCCGCCATCGTCACGCTTCCCTTCACTCGAAAGAGGAGCTGCAAAGCCGTATAGAGGGGCCGTGAACAGCGCCGTGAGCGCCGCTTGACAGCCTAAAACCGTTAACTCGCGAAAATCTGAGCCAAAGCGCTTCATGCGGTCGCCAACCCAGGTGCACAAGCCTGCAATCACCCCGGTCAAGCCCGCTTCCGGGCCCACGCTGCCGCCGAAAAGCAGCGGCAATAGCGCGGCGATGGACAGCTTGCCCAAATGGTCGTATTCATATCGGCCAGTGCTTTTCACCTTGGCCATAACATCCGGAAGATCTTCGGTAGCAATGCCGGTCTTCTTCTCGTAAAGGCCAATCACCACACCACCGAGCATGCAAATAAGGAAGGGGAACAAGGCCACGCCAAAGGGGCCTCGAGAAAGCTCCGGCGCGACGCTATTAAGCCAACTGGAAAGCGCGAGGCGGCCATCGTTCCACAAAAAGCCGAGCCCTGCATCCATCAAAAAGAAGAACGCCCAGACGAAAGCGCCTGCAAGAGCGCCCGTCAACACCACGCACGCGACAAAGAGAGCGCGATTCGCAGGCTTTACCAGCTTTGTCATGTCGGCCCCTTTTCATTCACCCAGGACACATTGCCTGGTTCAAACATCAATACCCGAATATGCCTTCATATGCAGTGTAGCAACACGTCCAGTCAGAAACAGGAGTGGCACATTCCCCAAATGCGACCGCCATATAAAGCGATACGCGAAGAAAGCACTGGCATATCGTCGTGATACAACTTGCACCGCCCATTCGCCAGGACGAAAACGGCGATTGTCGCAATCAGAAAACCGCGACGGCCCTAAGCCAAACTCGCCCAATCAATCGCCGCGCCGCCTGCCCCAAGAAGCAAGGCATTAGTTTTCGAGAACGGACGCGACCCCAAAAATGCCGGCATGCCGCCCGCGGCACGCGATGCGGAAAGGGGCGACGGATGGGTCGAGGCGAGCACGAACTTGTTGCTTCCATAAACAGACACGCCGCATAACGCTGAGTTACAACCTGCTTCAAAATCGTCAAACAAGCAACGCTCGCCTGACGTAAGGATGCCCAGAGGGCCATCCGCAGCGCACAGTGCGACTTCCGCAGCAAAATCTTGATTTACGCCCGCAGAAGCGGCGGCTTTTTCGATGAGTTGCTGGGCATGGCGGCCCCACGCAAGGAAAACAACGGGCTGAGGCAACTCAAAGCATGCCTTCACCACATGGCTCGTAAGCACTTGCCAGC
>NZ_CDRRGL010000145.1:0-4362 GCF_977041755.1 Slackia sp. | reverse complement strand
TCTGGCGAGCGGTCGCGCTATTATGAAAGCTCCCAATAAGCATATTCAGGAAGGCGCGCGCGTGAACAAAACCCAAGAAGATACCCCGAAGCCGTCATGGGCGCGCATCGCCGGCTTCGCATGCTACCAGGGCTTTGTATACGCCGCTTTCTATTTGGGCACGAACCACCAAATGCAGCTCGGCCCCTTTTCGGTGGAGCGTGCGGAATTGCTGCTCACGCTCGCATTCATGGTTGCCGCTTTCATTGGCGAGCGCCTCGCGCCCGATGTCGCCGAACGCGCCCTGTCGCGCAGCGGCACGCTCGCCGCGTTCGCGGCGTTCATGAGCGCCGGAGCCGCCATTTCGGCCGCGCCCGGCACCACCGCGGCCGAGGTTGCCGCAGAAGGCCTGCTCATTGGCGCGCCTATGGCGCTCACGCTCATGGCCTGGGGCAAAACGCTCGGCGCCAACCCGCCGCGCCTCGCCGCAACCGAGATTTTCGCCGCCACGGGCATTGCCGCCGCATGCTGCTTCGCGCTGTGGTTTGCGCCAGAAGAAATCGGCTTGGCGCTTCGATGCGTGCTGCCATTCGCTGGCGTGGCGTTCATGGAAATCGCCCGACACGAGCAAAGCGGCGACACGCCGGAAACGGCACAGCCTCCCATCATTAAACCAGCGCGCGCTCGCGCGCTTTCCGCGCGCATGCTCACAGGCGCCCTCATCTTCGGCTTGGCCGCGGGCTTCGTTGAGGCCTACCGAAGCGACCCCGGCTCGCTTTCCACGCCCACGCTCCCCTATGCCATGTTCATCGTGGCGCTGTTCTGCGGCGGCGTTTTGGAAACGCTGCGCGCGGCAGGCGAACGCGACACGTTCTCGGCGAGCTACCGCATTGCGTTCACGCTCATGCTCGCGGGCTTTTTGTTCGCGCCCGTGCTCGCGAACGTCGATATCACGGGCGACGCCATTGTGCTCGCGGGCTACCTGGGCCTGTGCGCGGCCTTCGCATCGCTGTTCTGCGCGAGCGCCCAGCTCGAAGGCGCAAGCTGCGCGCTCGCCTTCGCACAAGGGTTTGCGGTGCTCTATGGCGGCGAGGCGCTCGGCATCTTCCTCGCGAACGGCCTCGACGCCGCCAATTCGCTGAACTCCACACCTTATGCCGCCATGGCCACCGCAGGCCTCGCCATGGTGTGCGCCTACGTGTTCCTGTTCACCGAGCGCGATTTCAGCGCGCTCTCCCGCGCGGTCGACACCGTCGCCGTCGACAACACCGAAGACGTGAAAAAGGCCATCGCCCAGGCGGCGGCGCTTTCAGCGCGCGAAACCGAGGTGCTCTCACTCGCGCTGCGCGGCCGCACCAACGAGCGCATCGCGCAGGAGCTGTTCATCGCGAAAAGCACCGCCGATACGCACCTTCGCCGCATCTATTCGAAGTGCGGCGTGCACAGCCGCCAGGAACTGCTCGACTTGGCCGAAAAAACCGCTGCCAACCTGCGAACCCGCGAATAGGAACAGCTCATGGGAACACCTGAAAAGATGAGCGAAAACGCCCGCGCGATGCATTCGATGGCGCCTAAGCAAAAAACGCAGAAGTTCATGGCCGATTTCTTGCGCGAGACGCAGGAAAGCTTCATCGAAGTGCCGTTCTGCCCCGTCGACAGCCTCGTGCTTTCGTCGCTCGTGTATTTGAACCTCGACGAATACCGTTACGGAAACGTGCATGGCGCAGAAAGCGTACCCGTAATCGACATTCTTCGCTTCACGCCGCTGCAAAGCATGCTCTCGAGCGGCTGGCTCGAAGATGCCGAAGAGTTGCCCGAGTTCTTGCGCGCGCTCGCATGCAGCCGCCGCTATGCCGATTTAAGCGTGTGCCTGTTCGCGAACGAGACCGCCGAAATTATCGAAAAGCAGTTCTGCGCGTGCACGTTCACCGTGGGCGCGAAGGACGGCTCCCCTTTGGCATACTTGGCGTTCCGCGGAACCGACGGCACCATCGCGGGCTGGAAGGAAGACTTCAACCTGAGCTATATGCCCGTGATTCCCTCGCAGAAAACCGCGACGGCATACGTGTCGGGTGTGCTTTCCGCGCTGCCGAGCGACATGCCTATATATGTGGGCGGCCACTCAAAGGGCGGCAACCTCGCCGAATTCGCCGCGCTCACTATCGATGAGGGCGGCTACACGCGCATCAAGCGCGTGTTCAACCACGATGGCCCGAGCTTTCTGGAAGCGCCCTCGCCGCGCATCGACGAGCCCGAATTCCAGGCGAAGCTCGACAAAACCGTGCCCGAGTCTTCCGTATTCGGCATGATTCTGGAAAGCCGCGACGACTTCCGCATTGTGCAGTCGAACGCGATGGGCTTCTTCCAGCACGTACCGTTCACCTGGATTGTTGACGGGTATGACTTCAGCACGCAGCGCACGCTGAACAACAGCGCGAAAATGTTCGACATCACGCTTGATCGCTGGCTGCGCAGCTGCTCGCAGCACGAGCGCGAAGTGTTCATCGACACGATGTATGACCTCATTACCTCGAGCGACGCGAAAAGCTGGGCCGATTTCCAGAGCAGCTTCATGTCCAATATGGCAACATTCATGCGCGACGGCCGAAACCTCGACGACCAAACGAAGGAAGTCATGGCGCATGCCATTAAGAACCTGGGCGACGTGGCTGGCCACACGATGCGCGAACGCCTGGGCGCAACGATTGAACGCATGAAAGAAGCTGTACCGTTCATCGACACCGAACGCGACGAAGCGCAAAACGCGCGCAGGAAGAACTAACGAGACCTCGAAAGAAGAGACCGTGGAAAGCACTACCAAACCCGAATATAAGAAATTCACCGTGAAAATGGCCGTGCAATTGGCCGCTCCGCACACCTGGCCGGCAGCGATCCTGCCCGCGCTCGTAGCGACGAGCGCGGCGGCGGCCACGGGACACGCGATTTCGCCGATCATGGCGTGCGTGCTGCTCGCGATTTGCATTCTTATGCAGGCCTCGGTGAACACGTTCAACGACTACTACGACTTCGTGAAGGGCACCGACTCGGCCGACGACGACGTTGAGGTAAGCGACGCCACGCTCGTGTACAACAACGTGAACCCCGCGTGCGCACTGCGGCTGGGCATTGGGTTTTTAGTGGCGGCATTCCTGCTGGGGGCATACGTTATTTGGCAGGCCGGTTGGATTCCCTTGGCGATTGGCGTTGTGGGCGCCGTGTTCGTAGTGGTGTATTCCGCGGGCAAAACGCCCGTTTCCTACCTGCCTATTGGCGAAGCCGTGAGCGGCGGCGTTATGGGCGGCCTTATTCCGCTCGCATGCTACCAGGCGCTCACAGGCGATTTGAATTGGCTCATGCTGCTGTGGGCGGTGCCCGAGATTATTGGCGTGGGCCTGATCATGATGACGAACAACACGTGCGACATTGAGAAAGACATTCCCGTTGGCCGCCAAACGCTACCCGCGAAACTCGGCCGCGAGAAGGCTCGCAATGCCTACCACGCGCTCGTAGTCGCGTGGCTTGCGGCGATCATGGTGCTCGTAGGCGCGTTTTTCACGGGCGGCCTTATCGTGGTGCCGTTCATGCTGCTCGCCGCCATTCCGCTGCTGAAAGCGCTGTTCGCCAACCCACTCAATTCACACTCGCGCATTGGCGCCATGGCTCAGATTTGCAGCCTGAACATCGCCTTGGGCGCATTTTATGCTGCGGCGATTCTTGCCAGCTCAGGAGTTTGTTTTACGTTGTAAAGAAGATAACGCAGAAAGCGAAATGGGTGTTTTACGGCGTAAAGCACCACATGGAATATTGCTCATACGCGAAGCGCCCTGCGGCAGCACAGCCATTGCCCTCGAACTCGCTTAGTTCTTGATATCGGTAAATTCAGCCTTCTCATCGCGAGCGAGCTCATTTTGCACAGCATCAAGCAACTCTTGGCGCCCATGCACGTCGAATTTGCGATAGATATGCGAGATATGAGTTTTTACCGTACCATCGGACAAATACAGCGCTTCACAGATATACGGCCGACTACGGCCCTGCGCTAGGAGCATAAAGACGTCCGTTTCTCGCGCAGATAGACTGTGCGATTTTGCTATTACCGCATAGCATAGAGCCAAGGACGCTCGAGAGACTCACCCTGCTGATCAAGCAGTGGATTCGGCGACGAGGTATCGGAAACCTCATTTCGATGTAAGACACCCTCCGCCGCAAACGAGAAGCCCGACGAAGGAATTCCCATAACTTGCTCAATCTCGAGCGGGCGAGTACTCATTGGGCGAATAGTTGCAACCATAACGAGGAAAATGGCAATTACCATAAGCGGACGAATATCCATAGTGGCATCCTGCGCCAAGAAGATCCAAGGAATCGCGAGCAATCCAAAGG
>NZ_CDRRGL010000144.1:0-4370 GCF_977041755.1 Slackia sp. | reverse complement strand
GCAGTGGCACCACGAAATTCGCAATGAGCAACGTGAGCACAATAACGCCCGACGCAAGAAAAATAAGCAGGTCGCGGTTGGGAAACGGCGTCGTCGCGGCAATGAAGTACGGAAGCGACATAACGACCGAAAGCGTCACGGCGCCCTTCGGGCCAGCAAGCGTAATCACGGCCGCGTTGCGCAGGAAATCGGCGTTGATTTTCGGACGGATGCCCTCGCGATTGCGCGTGAGTTTCTCCATAATCACGACCCACGCGAAACGCACGCCAAGCACGATAGCCGTAATGAGCACGATCAGAACGAGGAGCCACGCGCCACCCTGACTGCCCGACGCATTCCATGTAGGCAGAATAACCTCGGGAAGCTTCATGCCCAGCAGCACGAACACGATGCCATTAATCACGAATACGATGAGCTCCCACACATTTTCGCTGGCCACGGCGTAGCGAGACGATTCGATGGTAAGCGAGCTCGGGTAGAACTTCATGAACAGCGCGGCCGCGACAACGGCCAAAATGCCGCTCACGGCGAAGTGTTCGGCAGTGAGGTACGCGAAAAACGGCATGACCACTTCGAACAGCAGAAACACCGTGGGCGTTTCAAGGCCGAGCGCGCGCACGCGGCCAAGCACGAACATCACGATTGCCGCGAGCACAAGGCCCACGACCACGCCGCCAGCGAAGTCAAACAAGAAGGTAGCCGTCGCGTCGAACAACGAGAACGTGCCCGTAATAGCCGCGGCGATGGCGAATTCGAACGCCACAACGCCCGATGCGTCGTTGAACAAAGCCTCGCCGGAAAGCAATGATTTTTGGCGATCGGTAAGCTTGACGTCTTTGCCCATGGCGGCAACGGCGGCGGCGTCGGTGGGACCGAGCGCGGCGCCTAGCGCGAAAGCGGCCGCAAGAGGAATAGACGGCACGATAAGGTTCAGCACGAAGCCAATCACGAGCGCCGTAATGAACACCAGACCAATAGCGAGCGAAATGATGTGCCCCTTGTTTTTCCAAAGCGCGCCCTTATCGGCATGGCGCGACTCGTCGAAAAGCAGCGGCGCGATAAAGATGAGCAGGAAGAGCTCAGGATCGGAAATAACCGCCGAGGGGTCTTCGGCGATCAAGAAGCCGACTACCGCGCCAAGGGCGATTTGCACAAGCGGCATGGCCAAGCGGGAAAATACCTGGTCGAAAATGCTTGAGACAAGAACACATCCAAGCAGCAGCAAAACGACTTCGAACGATTCCATGGGGCTCCTTTAAGAGTCGGCCTATGCGGCACACGCCGCATATATCAGTACAAACCGCCATAGTAACCGACGCGTCGCAAACAAGCCGAAAGTGTTAACGCTTCGCTACGAAAAACCGTCAACGCTGAAGAGCAGCTGAAAGCTGCTCTGTCCCGCCTGTTAAATGCTCGTAGCGTTTAACAGGCGGGAGCACTTGCGGCCAGCAAGGGCGCCCCAGTGAAAAACTCGTTAGCGGTGCAAGCATTTAACAGCGCAACGAAGCTCACCAACGCTTCAACGGACTACCTATTCCTCGAACATCTTCATGAGGTCACGGCGATTATGGACGCCGCATTTGTCGTAGATATTTCGCAAATGGGTTTTCACGGTGCCCTGCGAAACAAATAGCTTTTCTTGAATCGTGCGCATATCATGCCCCGTAATCCATAACGAGAAAACTTCGGATTCACGCGCCGTAAGCCCGCGCTCCGCACAAAATTCGTTAATCCTATCGTCGTCCCTTCGCGTCTCGTCCTCGGAAGAAGCCGCAGCGACGGCAATCGCATCTTGACTTGAAACCGTCAAACCGCACTCGCCAGATGCCTTCGGGCGCTCGCAACAGGCCAACCGTCCGTCGTTCAACTCAGCCGGTTCTTCATAATCAATTTCAATCACAAGAGATTCGTCCGAAAACACAAATACCGTCGCAAACGCAATGGTCAGCACCAGTACCAACGGCGCAAGCATGCCAACTGGCGCGATCGCGGGCATAACTAAGTCGGCAAGTATTCCACCCACGAATTCGGCAATCATCCCCATAGCAAAGACGATTTGGGCAGAAACCGGGCTTTTCTTCGCGACAAACACCAGCAGCATCCAGCAAAGCACCTGCGTACATACGCTCGTTGCGAACCCGAAGCGAAACCCTGGGTGCACCGCAACAACCGACAAAGCAAGCGAAATCGAAAAAACGGCAAGCAAGAGCTTGCATGCAACCCCTAAGTCGATTTTCCGCCGTATCGCCGAAACAAGAATGCAGCCCAATGACACAAGCAATGGAATTACCAGAAAGGATGCGTCAGCCCTGCCAAAGAACGACCCCGGCAATCGCCCTATACCGCGCAACGCATCAATCACAAAGTATACGAGCAGAAGCCCAGCCAATGTTTTCGTGGGAATAGCGGCCCTAATTACCTGAAAAAGAGAGCGATCGACTCCAGTAACGCCATCGCCGCGGGAGCGGTCGGAAGTCTTTCCGACCGGAAGAAGGAGCAACGAAGCCACTGGCAAGATAGAGAGGACGAACCCAGCAATTTCGCAATCGCAAGCCGACACAATCACGCACGTTACGGATCCGACAACCAAAGCCAACCCCGAAGACAGGAAGACTTCACGAGCGGATAGTTCAGCGTATGCGACAAACCACGGCAAAAGCAGCCCAATAAACGAAGCGCCAGCCAATACGAAACCAACATATTGAATGGCTTGATTCGATGCAATCGGCGATGCATGCAAAAATGTCCCGACCGAAGCGAGCGCCGCGCAGCAGAAAGCCACCCCAGAGCGAGTTGGCGAGATAGCTCGCCAGCGCGAAATCGCTATTACGAATAAGCAGGCAAGACAGCCAGGCGCCATGGACCACAAGAAGATGTTAAGTCCCGATGATGGCTGAAATTCAGGCACAGCGAATAGCAGGAAGCCCCACGCAACGCAGAATCCAAAACCGGCATATCGCGCGCAGCGATTCAGCGCCCCCATAGCGTCCTGTGCCGTTATTTTTCCGTAGTGAATGTTCCCCATATTTCCTCCGGGAAAATAGTAGCATACGCCGCAACGCGCATTGCGCGCTCAAAGCCGCCCCTCGCTTCAACCATCATATCGACCATTTTTGCCGATATATGTCTCTACCTGCTCTTTCGACACTCTTTCCTGATTTCAAAACAAGCCCTTTTGCTCAATATTGTCTTCGCCGAACGCATACCAATCGTATCGGCGAAGACAATATTGAGGAGGGAATTATGGAACTCAGCAGAAGGAATTTCTTGGCAGGCCTAGCAACTGCGGGCATCGGAGCCGCAGGAATGAGCCTTGCCGCATGCTCACCCGCCAAGGATCAAAACACTGGCGACAAGCAAGAAGCAACGACCGAAGTCGAAAAAAGCGCATCGGGCGATTGGCTCGGCAAGGAACCCGAGATTTCCGATGCCGATGTCGAAGCGGAAGAGGAATGCGATGTCGTAGTTATCGGCTTGGGCAATGCGGGCGTCATGGCTTACCGCTCGGCCGCAGAAGCCGGCGCAAACACCATTGCAATCGAGAAAGCTGAATCCTACAACGCGACCGGCGGTGCGTTCGCGCTCATCGGCGGCATGCGCGAGGAACGCTGGCACGCTGCCGACATCGACAAAGAGGAAATCATCAACCGCCACATGCAGGAATGCGGTTACTACGTAAAACGAGCCATTATCCGACGCTATGTTTATGAAGTGGGCGATGTTTTCAATTGGATCATCGAGCCGCTTACCGACCTCTATATCGCAGAAACCTCGCGCGATGACATCCCCGACGGCAAGGAAAACAATCTTATCCCCGATTCATATCCCCTGCCCGATTGGTACGATTATCGTGCCGAAACCTGCTCGACGTTCCCCACGTCCGTCGGATTTGGCAGCTTCCAAATTGCCCATGGCGAACAAATTGCAGCGGCAGAAGCTACGGGCAACGCAAAAGCCTACTACGGACACTTCGCCGAAAAACTTATTAAGGAAGGCGATACTGTAACTGGCGTATTCGTGCGCAACGCCGAAACTGGTAAGTATAAGAAAATCGCTGCGAAAAGCGTGATCTTGGCAACGGGCGACTATTCTTCCGACAAGTCCATGCTTGAAGCATTCGCCCCCGAGACCTTGGCCAATGACGTTCCCGCGATGTGGATTCATAGGGACGTCGAGGGCAATAACACCAATACCGGCGACGGCCACCGCATGGGTACCTGGGCTGGTGCGCGCATGCAGCAACACCACGCCCCCATGATTCATCACATGGGCGGCGGTGCCGACATTACGGGCAAAGGTGTTATGGGCATCGATGGCTTCCTGAACATCAATCTGCTCGGGGAGCGATTCATGAACGAAGATGTTCCTGG
>NZ_CDRRGL010000143.1:0-4390 GCF_977041755.1 Slackia sp. | reverse complement strand
CGATCTGAAGAGGGGCGTCGACCCCGAGCAGCTCATGGCGAAGCTGTTCCGCTCCACCACGCTGCAAGATTCGTTCTCGTGCAACTTCAACGTGCTCGTCGACGGCTATCCGCGCGTCATGGGCGTACGCGAGATTTTGGGCGAGTGGGTGGCGTGGCGCGTCGAATCGACCCGCCGCCGCATGAATTTCGATTTGGACAAGAAAACCGACCGTTTGCACCTGCTGCACGGCCTTGAGGCGATTCTGCTCGACATCGACAAGGCCATCGCGATCATTCGCGGCACGAAGCTCGAGGCCGACGTTGTGCCCAACCTCATGAAGGGCTTCAATATCGACCAGGTCCAGGCCGAATTCGTTGCGGAAATCAAGCTGCGCAACATCAACGAGGAATACATCATCAACCGCACGAAGGATATCGAGAAGCTCGAGGCCGACATCGCCGAGCTAAACGCTATTCTCGCGAGCGAGAAGAAGATCAAGAAGGTCATCCACGACGAGCTCGCCGCGGTGAATAAGAAGCACGTCATGCCGCGCAAAACCGGCCTGGTCGCGCCTTCGGAAATCGTCGAGGTGAACCTCGAGCCCGAGGTCGAGGAATATCCCGTGACCATGATGCTCTCGCGCGACGGCTATCTGAAGAAGATGACCGACCGCGTGCTGCGCAAGGCCACGACGCTGAAATACAAAGACGGCGACGAGCCCTTCATCGAGTTCGATTCCTCCAACACGCACGATTTGCTCGTGTTCACGAACCAATGCCAGGTGTACAAGTGCAAGGTCGCCGCGTTCGAAGACACCAAGTCGGCGCAGCTCGGCTCGTATTTGCCCACCGATTTGGAAATGGACGCCGACGAGACCGTGGCCTGGGTCATCGACCCTGAAGATTACAAGGCCGACGTGCTGTTCGTCTTCGAGAATGGCCGCGTGGCGCGCGTGGCGCTGTCGGGATACGCCACCAAAACGAACCGCAAGCGCCTGAAGAACGCGATTTACGGCGGAGCAAAGCTCATGTACGCCACCGTGCTGAAGGAAGATCGCGACCTGGCGCTCGTGTCGAGCGACTATCGCCTGGTGAACTTCAATACGTCGCTTCTGAAGACGAAGACCACCAATTCGACGCAGGGCGTACAAGCGCTCACCATCAAGGGCAGCCGCACGGTGACCATGGTGGGCACGGCGGAAGAATTTATCGGCAGCAAAGCCCAAGTCGAGAAGTTCCGCGCAGAGAAGCTGCCTTCGGCTGGCGCACCCATGAAGGAAACCGACATGAAGAGCCTATTCGACCTGGAAGAATAGGGAAGCGCAGTCGCCTTCGATTGCCCGTCGTTTCAATTTCCCGCAAACGAAAAGGGACCGAGGCATATCGCTTCGGTCCCTTTTCGTTTTCACACTATTTCGCGACGCGACGCGCCTCTTCTGCAGCTGCCGCTCTTGACTTAGCCGTTGTAGCTGTTGCCAAGAATCTCGCGAGCCTGCTCGTCGGTCACATCGGCGTGGTAGAACAAGCTGTAGAACTCCTTGGTGACTTCGACCATGTCGACGTCATAGGCGTCGGGGTACAGCGTGTTCGCAATCCACTGAATGCCGAGAATGCGGTTGACCGCAGGCGGGCGATCGCACCAAGAGAACGGCACGTTGGGCATCGTGTACACCTTGCCGTCTTTCACGGCGTCGATGGTCGACCAATTGGCGTCGGTGCGAATAAGCTCATCGGCACCGCCGCGCACAACGTCGTCCCATGCAACGATGACCTGCGGGTTCCATGCAAGAACCTGCTCGAGCGAAACGGGGCTCATGCCCTTGCCCTTCTGGGCTTCGACATCTTGGGCCACATTGTCGGCGCCAGCGCGATCGAACGCCAAGGAATGCGTGGAGCCCTTGGGCTCGGTCTGCAGACCCTCGGAGCCCTCAGCGTAGTACAGGCGTACGCGCTGATCCTCGGGGACGGTCGCGACGGCAGCATCGACATTGTTAAGCGCGGTCTCGCAGTAGGACGCCAGCTTCTCGGCCTGGTCTTCTTTGCCCAGCAGCGTGCCAAGCGTGCGATACGTGGTAGGCGTCGCATCGAGCGTGCCGTCCAGAACAACGACAGGAATGCCCGTCTGGCTCTGCAAGTCGTCGGCAGAGCTCGCATCGGAATCGCCGGGCTTGCCGGTGGTGACCGAGAAAATCACCTGAACGCCTTCGGCCATAATAGCTTCAGGGTTGAGCTCTTTGCCGCCGGAAAGGGTGCCCAAGTACGGCAGGTCGCCAGTTCCTTCGGGCAAATACGCCAGTTCCGCGTCGGAGAATTCCATAGTAGTGCCAGCCGCCAGCTCAGGAGCCAGGGTGAAGCAGAAAATCTGGCCGGGAGCGCCAGTGTAATAGATCTTCTGCAGCGCGCCAACACCGGGAATCGTGACCTCGCGGCCAGCGTCGTCGGTAATGGTACGATCGGCCATCAGGTCGACGGTTTCCGTCTGGGTCGCGTTGTTGTCGGACGACTCGGTAGCTGCCTTGTCCGTGCCCGAGCATCCGGCGAGCAGCGTCAACGCCATCGCCAGACACGCCGCCATCATAACAATGGCCAGGCTGCGTTTCTTGGTAAGCATCTGGTTTCCTTCCTCCCTTTGCGCCTATGCGCTCCCTTTACGCGACGCCAAGCGAAACTCCCTTTCCACCATTTCGTCCCGCTTCGTCATTTGCGCATAAGACTCTATGAAGTATAATATTTCCCGCTCTTAATAATCTCATGCGAGAATAATCGAATGATATCATCGCAAAACATAAGCGCAAGGGGAAATATGGGGGAGATAAGGTTTTGGAAGAAGCCGCCTCGCTCGCGAGCGGAAGGCGACGCCGACGCCGAGCAAGGTCGCTTGTCAGACGAATGCGAGAAATCCGAAACATCCGCATCCGCCGAGCTACTCGACCGCAAAGTCGAACCGTGGATCAAGATAGCGATCGGCATCGCGCTTCTGGGCATCGTGCTCGTTTCCTTCGCGTTGGGACGTTATCCCATTTCACCCGTCGAGCTTATCTCGACGCTCGGCGGCCTGGCGAACAACGCCCTCGCCGATTTCGCCGCGCATTTTGGCGTGGCCATCCCCCATGTCGAGGTGAACCAGCAAATGGCGACGGCACTCATGAACATTCGCCTGCCACGCATTCTCGTAGTCATGCTCGTGGGCGCGGCGTTGGCCGTCGCTGGCGCGAGCTATCAGGGCATGTTCAAAAACCCGCTCGTCTCGCCCGACATTTTGGGCGCTTCCGCGGGCGCGAGCTTTGGCGCATGTCTGGCGCTGCTGTTCGATATGTCCAATTCGATGGTGCAGCTGTTCGCCTTTATTGGGGCCATGGTTGCCGTGGGCGGCGCCGTATGGATGAACAAAATGGTGAACAAATACGACGCGCTTTTGGGCCTGGTACTGGGCGGCATGCTCGTCACCACCTTGTTCCAGTCGTTCACCTCGCTCGTAAAATTCATGGCCGACGCCAACGACAAACTTCCCGCCATCACGTTTTGGCTCATGGGAAGCTTCTCACGCATCAATCAGGCCGATCTTGCAGTCATCGTGGCGCCCATGCTGGCGGGCTTCGTGCTGCTCATGCTTGAGCGCTGGAAGCTCAACGTGCTGTCGTTCGGCGAGGAAGAGGCGCGCAGTCTGGGCGTAAACACGGGACGTGTGCGCCTCATCGTCATTTTCGCCTCCACGCTCATCGTTGCCTGCTCGGTCGCCGTTGCCGGCATTGTGGGGTGGGTCGGCCTGGTTATTCCGCATCTCGCACGCTCCATCGTGGGACCGAACTACAAAGTGCTGCTGCCCACGTCGATGTTCATTGGCGCGGGGTATTTGCTTATCGTCGACGACCTGTGCCGCCTTATGGCTTCGACCGAAATCCCCATCGGCATTCTGACCGCCATTATCGGCGTGCCGTTCTTTATCTTCATCTTCCGTCACAACATCAAGGGGTGGTGAGGGATGACTGAGCATTTGCTATCCGTCCACGACCTGCATTGCGGCTACGGGCATAAGGAAATCGTGCACGGCGTTTCGCTTGCGATGGACGAAGGCGAATTCGCCTGCATTATCGGGGTGAACGGCTGCGGGAAAACCACGCTGTTGAAGAACATTTTGTGCCTGGAGAAACCGTTCGCGGGCGACATTCGCATGCAGGGTCGCACAGTCGTTTCGATGACCGACCAGGAACGCGCGCGAATCTTCGCTTACCTGCCGCAGGCGCACACGCCACCGTTCCCGTTCACGGTGGGCGACGTGGTGCTCATGGGCCGCAGCCCTTATCTCGACCGCTTCTCGCGCATCAACAAGCACGATCGCGAGATCGCCTGGGAGGCCATGCGCCTGCTCGGCATAGAAGACTTGGCGCAACGCACCTACACGAAGCTTT
>NZ_CDRRGL010000142.1:0-4415 GCF_977041755.1 Slackia sp. | reverse complement strand
ACCAATCGTTTTTCCAGTATTTCGTCCAGTACGTTTGCTAGAATTACAGTATTGGTTTTAAGAACAGCGAGGTCAGACGGTTAATTCGAGTCGCGGAAGGTCGGGTAAGGAATAAGCTTCCCAAGCTTACAACGCGGGTTCGATTCCCGTCGCCCGCTCCATGGAATCCGAAGCCAAGGACATGTTCCTTGGCTTTTTTTGTTTACGAAAACGTAGCGGGACTCGAACCCGTTAAATGCTCGCAAGTCGATTAACGAAACAGCCGAAACGGGCAACCACCCGAGAAGCCATATTAAAAAAGCCCCTTACGGGGCTTTGATGATGCTTTATTTTGCAGCGCCAATGCGGCAGATGGTGGTTCCGCAATCGGGGCACTTACCTTTGGTAATCGGCTTTCCGTTCTTGGTAACGCCCTCAACGGGATTCTGCATTTCCTTTTTAGCCTTGCACTTCACGCAGTAAGCCTCGATAGCCATAAGTAACCTCCAATGGTTCATTTGGCAAGCGCTCTATGGGCGCTCCTTAACACAACGGCCTTTCACGAGGCCGTTTGAGTACCGATATATAATACCGTATTTTCTAGCCCCTCACTTCGCGATTCGACGCCGTAAAGAGTCGGAATCGCCTGGGGTAACAAAAAAGCCGCCGAATGGCGGCTTTTTCATAGGCTAGATATTCTTCAGCAGCTCCACAACGAAATCGGCAGCCGCATCGACGCTCTGGGAATCGATGTTTTCCATCATATCGTTCGCTTGAGCGTATCGAGCTGGCGCATAGCCGTCCATGCCAACAAGCGACATGGCTTGCATGCGATGCTTCGCGGCGTAGCTTGCAGGGCTTTCTTTCCAATCAATAGAAGCACTTGCCAGCTGCACGCCCGATGCCTGAGACGCCTTCTTAATGAAGCGCTTCATGCGAGGCGAGCATTTAGCCTGCGAGAGGTCGCCTTCATGCTCGAGATAGGAAAGCGTGCCGCCACCCAACGCCTCGAGGTTCACGATAACGGCGCCGCGCATTTCAGGCGCATGCTCGGCGAGGAATGCCTTGATGCCGCCATTGTTGGCGAGCTCAGAGCCAAGAGCAACGAACCACACCTCGGTATTGATGTCGCCAGCCGCGAAAGAATAAATCTGCTGAATCTCTTCGGCGGTTTCGATCTTATCGCCCTCAGACGTGGCATGGCGCAGCGCAGCTTCGTACGCCGAAGCGAACGAATCGGACGAAACCGAAGCACCCTGCGACACCGCCGGCGTTGCGGGAGCAGGCGCGGGAGCTTGTTCGGCCGCATCTGCGGAAGCAGCCCCGTTCGCTTCGCCCAAAACGCGCGCACGCATATTCGAGAATGCGCCGCCATTCCAATCGTCATCTTCGTCACGGAAGCTCTCCCAGCCACCACGGGCTTTTCCAACCTCGCGTGCGTCGAAATCGTCACCCACGCCAAGCCATTCGGAAGCGCTTTCCTCTTCTTCCTTCTTCTTGCGACGGAATTTGCCGAAGAACTTACCAACGCGCGACTGGGGCATTTCGACATAGCCAGGGCCGGCGAATGCGCCGGTCTCGGTGAAATCGCTCTGGAAGGCGGAGTCGTCAGCGTCGTCGATATACATATCTTCAGGCTCGACACCCTCGAGGAGCTCGTCGCCCACAGGCTCAGCGCCAATGGAGCTAATGGCCGAGAAAGAACCCGTGAGGCTCACGTTGGAGCGCTGCTCTGCAGAAGGCACCTCGTAGGCACCAGCGCCAACAGCAGGCGCGGCTGGAATGGAAGGCATTGCGACGGTTGCGCCCAGTGCCGGGGTTTCGATTTGGGGGACCGACGTCGAAAGCAAGCTCTTGGCGGCTTCGGTGCTGCGATTCTCGGCGGCGCTGGCAAGCGGGGCACGCTGGCGCAGTTCATCGAACGAGATAGGCTTCGGTTCAGGCGCTACCATGGGAGGCAGCTCGATACGCGGCAAATCGACCACGGGGATGTTCGCCGAAATAACCTTCGCGGCGGGCTGGGCCGCAGCGTCAGCTTCGGCGCCCTCAGAAACGTGAGCGCTTCCAGCGATCGCCGCTTCGTATGCAGCAACGCCCGATTGCTGGACTGCCACTTTTTCATCCACTGCGATATCCACAGCTTCAGCCGCCGTCGCTTCAACAATCACGCGAGGCGTGGTCGCGCGTTCGGCCTGCACAGCAGAACGATCGGCGGGCGGCTGATAGTACATCATTTGGGGAAGACGCGTCGTTGCGGCGGCGGGGCTCACGGGAGCCTTGTCGGCAGCGGGCTGCTGTACTTCAGGAAGGGGTTCTTCCGAAGCGGAGACGGGCGCGGCTTCGATTTCGGTTTGAGCGGGCTGATTCTCCCGGGTGAGTTCCTGCGCAGGATCGGCCGCCTCACCAGCGGGCTCGGCCGCAACGGGCTCGGCAGGCTTCACGGCATACATATCGGCGGAAGGCTTGGGAGCTTCGATTTCCTTGGACTCATCCGCAACAGACACAGCCAGGGGTTCTGCAGCACGTGCGACAGGCGCAGCGGAAGCGGCCGGTTCGGAAGCGACAACAACCGCGGGAGCGGCAGCCTCATCCTGAGTCGTTGCGGGTTCGGCAGCGGCAGTTGCCTGAGCAGCACCCGTCGGGTAGTCGGCAAAGCGAGAACGATACGTATCGTCCGCGGCGGCCTGCTCATTCGATTCGGCCATCTTCTCGCGAGCTTTCTCGGTCGCCTTCTTATACCAATCGGGCACCGACGCCGGACGGCTCGCAGCCGCAGCTGCAGCAGCGCTCGCTGCTTGCGCCTCGGCAATACGTGCAGCCTCGGCGGCTGCGGCCTCTGCCTCGTGGCGGGCGCGCACGCGCTCTTCATACGCGGCGCGCGCATCGGCGGCCGCTTCTTCCTGAGCATGCTTTTCGTTCAATTCGGCAGCCTTCGCGGCAACCTCGGCAAGAGGGCCTTCGGGAGCGCCGGTCAACGCGGCCATAGTTTCCTTGCGCTGCTGCGCGGTATCGGCAACGATGGGACCGTCTTTCAGCTGTACCAGGTTGTCGGAAATGCTCGAAGGCTCACGCTTTTCGGAAACGAAAGAGACATCTTCGCCGGTAGCAATAGGCGCATCGGTGGAAACTTCACCATTGCCAAGGCGACGGGCAACCTCAAGCATGACGGCAACGCCAGAAGCGTTATCGTTCGCGGCTTCCGTGAAGGGGCCGAATTTCTCGAGCAGGGCGAACACGAGCAAGGCAGCACTCGGAATAAGGCATACGCCCGCGAGCACGGCGAGCACCAAAGAAGCAGCGCCTTCGGAAAGCACGACGCCACGCAGAAGCATAAACACTGCCGCGACAACCATGCCGCCAAGCGCGCCATAGCGCAGAGGACGCAGCGCGCGAACGAAGACACCAGCGGTTTCGCGGCGCACCTTGCCGCTGTCGTAGTTAGCAACCACGATAACCTTGCGGCGACGCGAACCCGCAGCATCGCTCGATTGAGTGGGCTCGTACTTCGCAACGATGTTCTGGCTCACGCCCTTCGTGAACACCTGTGAAAGAAGAGGGTGGTCGAGCGCCTCGGAAATGGCAACAGCGGCCGCAGCCAGAGCCAACACGCCGGCCGGAATAGCGATAACAGGCAGAATAATGCCGAGCAGCACTGCAACGATTGCCACGCCATAGCAAATGATCGGCGTCATAAGCGCGTTGGAGTTGCAGGTGAAATCTTCGATTTGTGCAGATAGATGGGCATCTTTTTGCAAGCGCTCAGTAATATAGAGCGCAGCTTGCTGTTCCTCTTCGGTTCCCGCGGGACGCGGGCCAATTTCTTGGGAGAGGTATGCTATATGATCCATTGGTGTGCTCATGTTGCACCTTTCACAGACTTTATTCGCCATGATGTGGGCATATTCGTTTGAAAGTATACTCCATCAACCGCTGATGCCGAGATAATCACGAAGAAACGCATCGCATGCGGCTGCCTGGGAGCGTATTTCCATATACTGCTGACGCGAATCGCCGAGCGATTCATCGAGCGCCGACACAATGGGCGCTTCTGTGGTTTTGGGAAGCTTGGCCGCGAGTTCGGCGGCAGCAGCGTCGCATTCGTTGTACTTTTCATTGTTCGAATCGGCGGTCGCCTTGTCTTGCACGTAAATCGCTTCGTCAGACGCGATGGCATACGCAATCGACTGCTGCCGCGCTGCAATGTAGTCGTCGAACGGGCCATAATCAGCGGGATACAAGGCTTGCGCTTGTTCGAATTGCGACGACGCTTGCATCAAAAGCTCGCGGGCGTGTTCGCATTTCTTTTGGGAAGCCCGCGTATTTTCCTCATTGGTATCGGTCACCAATTCGGCGGCCTCTCGAAGAAGGGCGTCGGCGCTGAGCACGTTTTCCCAGCACGAAGCCATGAGGTTTGAGGCTTGCTTGGCAGCCTGTTC
>NZ_CDRRGL010000141.1:0-4443 GCF_977041755.1 Slackia sp. | reverse complement strand
TTCATTCATCCATATATGTTTTGAAGCCTACCACGAAAGGACGCCGCATGACCTCTCATAAGCCCGGCGATATATATTTTGGCGAGTATGTTCGCTTTTACACCTCGGATAAAAAAGGAGGAGCAGCGCTCGCGGGCCCCGATAATGCCGTGGGCGACATTGGCACCATCGAATTCGTGCTCGATGACTCCAAAAGGCAAGTCGCGTGGCTTAAAAATCCTTACGGGCAATTGGTTGGCTTTTTGAATAACCACGACTCGTACAACGCGGCCGTCATGGCCGCAAAAGGCTGGGAGCTGCATTACGTGCTCAGCTTCACCGCCTACAGCGAAGAGCCCGAACCGGGCGAGTATTGGGGTCAGGTTGCCCTTATCGCCTTCGCACCGCGTTACGCCGAGGAATTCAATGTTTTCTTGAAGGCGTTCGCAAAGGCAGCCGGCGACGGATCGCGCCCCGATCCCAAGCTCAACAACGACAGCATCGTTTCCGTGCTTGCCAACCCTGCCGAATGGAAGCCTTCCTCAAAAATCAAAATCCCGCGCGGCGGCGGGCGCACTGCGATTTTGAAAGACCATCGCAGCGTTCACGACTCCATGCTCGACGCCGCTCGTTCCAAAAAGGTCGGCTGCTACATCGTAAGTTGGGCCTTTATTCTGGCGGTTGTCACGCTCGTGGTTTGGGCACTCCATAAATTCGGCCTTTTCTAAGCCGTTCTAAGACATTTTCGAAACCTTAGTAGACTAACGAGCCCTGCGGAGGAGAAAACCCACCGCAGGGCTCGTTTCATTTGATTTAAGCGATTTGGTCTATTCCAAACCGAGCGCGACGATCTTTTCGCACAGCTCAGGGAAGCTCATTCCTGCAACTTTCGCCGCATCGGGAACAAGCGAGGTTCCCGTCATGCCGGGCAGGGTATTCGTCTCAAGAAGCCAACATACGCCGTCAGCATCCATCATCACGTCGCTGCGGGAAATGCCGCGGCAACCCAAAACCGAATGAGCCGCAACCGCGAGCTCTTGCACGGCTTCGGTTGCCTCTGCGGAAAGCGGAGCGGGGCACAAATGCTTGCTGCCGCCTTGAGCATACTTCGCATGGAAGTTATAGAACTCATCTTCAGTGGGTACGATTTGGATAACAGGCAGCGCGCGCGGGTCGTCGTTGCCAATAACACCCACGGTAAGTTCGGTGCCTTCGATAAACGCTTCGATCATGGCTTCCTCGTCGACGCTCAAAGCCAAGTCGATCGCGCCGCGCAATTCATCATACTCATGGACGATCGTCATACCGAGGGAGCTGCCCTCGGTCGTAGGCTTCACCACGCAGGGAATGCCAATCTCGGCGGAAATCTCTTTGAGGTCTTCGTCATCGAGCTCGTCGCCCTTGCCAATAACGGAGGAAGCAGCAACGTTCAAACCAGCGGCGGCATACAGCTCTTTTGCCTTGCCCTTATTCACGGCCTGCGCACTTGCGAGAATGCCCGATCCTGTATAAGGAATGCCTACCGTTTCGAGGAACCCCTGAATCGTGCCGTCTTCGCCGCCTTTGCCGTGCAGCGCCAAAAACGCGATGTCGTAATTGCCGTCGATGAGCTTCTTCAGATCCTCTTTCACCGAGGGGTCGACAAGGTCAACAGCGAAGCCAGCGTCTTTCAATGCATCGGCGCATGCGACGCCGGAATTCAAAGACACCTCGCGCTCGCCGCTTGTGCCGCCATACACCACAGCGACGGAATAATCCTTCGGGTTGCCTGAATACGCCATTTCATTCCTCACTCTTATCGCAGCTTTTCGCGATGGGCTCGCGCCCTCTTAAATTGCCTTTGCCCAATATAACCCATGCACGTAAGCCATGCTTGCATTGGGCGTATTTTCTGCCGACACAACATACGCCGAACCGCATTTGAAGTTACCGATTCTTCGTATTAGCGATGCGAATCTCAGCGTTTTTGAATCGCGTACGGATCCTAGCGTTTTTGATTTTTAAGCTGGCCGCACGCCGCCGCAATGTCGCCACCGCGTGAATCTCGCATGGTTGCTTCGACGCCCGCGCGTTCAAGCGTTCGAATGAATGCATCGACGCGATGCTTGGAGGCGGGCTGAAAAGGGGAGCCCGAAACATTATTGAGGGGCAGCAAATTCACGTGGGCGGAAATGCCCTCGCAGAAATCGACGAGCGCCTGCAGGTGGTCGTCATCGTCGTTGAAGCCTTTGATAAGAAGGTATTCGAGCGAAACTCGACGGCCACAATCGGCTTGGTATTCCTCAATTGCACGATGTAAAGCGGAAAGCGATTGATTTTTCACGCGAGGCATAAGAGCATCGCGAGTTTCCTGGATGGCGGAATGCAGGGAAACCGCCAGAATAAACTGCTCGGGTTCCGCGCCGAATGCTCGAATGCCATCGAGAATGCCGCACGTTGAAACCGTAATGTGGCGCGCGCCAATGTTGAGCCCATCTTTGCCATTCAGAAAACGGAGGGCTGCAAGGGTATTGCCGTAATTCAAAAACGGTTCACCTTGACCCATGATAACCACGTTGCTCACGCGGGTGCCCATATCGTTCTGAGCGATCAGTACTTGCTCGACAATTTCCCCGGGGAGCAAATTGCGCGTGAATCCCTCTTTACCTGTAGCACAGAATGAGCATGCCATCGCGCAACCGACTTGCGACGAAACGCATACCGTAAGGCGATCGCCCGACGGCATGGCAACCATTTCCGCCGTGCAGCCATCGGTATATCGAACGATATATTTCCTCGTGCCGTCACAAGAAACCTGTCGATCGTCGATTTCCGCACTATACAGCGGGGCAGCTTCGGCGAGCTTCGCACGCATGTCCTTCGAGAGATTCGTCATTTCATCATACGAGGTAGCTCCTTTTTGATAGAGCCATTGCTCGATTTGCTTCGCGCGGAATGCAGGCATGCCGGCGCTTTTCATAAACTCGGCAAGGCCTTCCTTTGAATACGCTTTAATGCCCTTTTTGATATCTACCATGTTGTATATCCCTCGTCGAAAGAAAAGGCCTTCGGAATATCGCGAAGGCCCTTGGTTGTATGTCGGCGCTATTCAGCAGAATGCTTCATAAGGTCGTAGAGACGATGCAGGTCTTCTTCGTCCTTGAATTCGATTTCGATCTTATTCTTTCCGTTCACGCTGCGAACCTGAACCTTCGTATCAAATGACTCAGAAAGGTCTTTCGCGGCGCGGCGGAAGAAGCGGGGCTTTGGCGGCTTTTTCACCGGATTGTTCTTTTGCTTCTCGCGGCCAGCAATCAGGCGAGCGAGCGATTCGGCCTCACGAACCGAAAGCTTTTCCTTAGCAAGCTTTTCGGTGAGCTTTGCACGGCCTTCATCGGAAGGAATGGCCAAAATCGCGCGAGCGTGACCAGCCGTGATTTTCTCCTCGTACAGCATCTGTTGGGCGTCTTCGGGAAGGTCGAGCAAACGCAAAGCGTTCGCGATGGTCGAGCGGCCTTTCGAAACCGCACTCGCAACTTCAGACTGCGTGCGGTTGCCGCGCTCCATCATGCGTTTGTAGCCATACGCCTCTTCGATAGGGTTCAAATCACTGCGTTGGAGGTTCTCGATAAGCGCAAGCTCGAGTACCTTCATATCGTCGGCCTCTTTGATGCGAACCAGAACCTTCTTCAGGCCAGCAAGTTGGGAGGCTTGCCAACGACGCTCGCCGGCAATAATCTCATAGCCCTCAGCATCTTCGCGAACCAAGATAGGCTGCAACAGGCCATCTTTCTCAATTGAAAGCGCCAACTCGTCGAGCTCTTCCTTATTGAAATGCATACGTGGCTGGTTCGGATTCGGATGCACCAATTCGATAGGCACCTCATCCAAATGATGAGGAGTTATTTCAACAGAAGACTCGGGGACCCCAGCAGTTTCAACTTGAGGCCGAGCCTGAGTTGCGGCGGAAGCCGTCGCTTGAGGCGCTGGAGCTGTCGCTTGAGGCGCGGACGCGACCTCGCGCTGCATCAAACGCGCATCAAGAGCGCTCGGACGATTGGCTTCCTCCATATAGCGGGCAGCGGGCGTCGCGGGACGTTCGGTGACGCTTTTGATGGTTACGCCATCGGGCTCTTCGATGAGCTCCGTCTTCGCCACCACATCCTTCACCGCAATGCGCGAACTCAGCGGCTCGGTTGCGGCGGTCGGCTTCGCGTATTGCTTCGGAGTGGAATACTTCTCGCCATCGAGCGTTTCGCGATCTTCGGGAGCGAGGTCTTCCTCACGAATCACTTCGCGTTCGACAACGGAGGCAGGTGCGGCAGGTGCGGGTTCCGCGACCGAAGCCGCCTGCGTCACAACGCGTTCCACCTGACGTTCGGGCGCTACACGAGCAGGCTCGGCGGGCGCTTCATACCCGCCAAGAAGAGAATTCAAACCACGGCCGAGACCGGCCTTCTTATTTTTAGCCACGCTGGCTCACCT
>NZ_CDRRGL010000140.1:0-4443 GCF_977041755.1 Slackia sp. | reverse complement strand
CGGGCCACCCTTCGGGCCCTCGTAGCGAATAACGACCACGTCGCCGGGCTTGATTTCGCCAGCGAAAATCGCCTCGCAGGCCTCTTCCTCGCTGTTGAAGCAACGGGCGGGGCCGGTATGCGTGAGCATGCTGGGGTCGACGGCGCTCTTCTTCACGATGCCGCCATCAGGGGCAATGTTGCCATGGAGCACGCGCAGGGCGCCAACCTTGGAGAACGGGTTGTCGTGCTTGCGGCACACCTCGCCGTCGGCCGGCTTGGTGCAGTTGGCAATGTACTCGGGAAGCGGGCCCATACAGGTAATCGCGCTTTCGTCGAGCAGGCCCAGCTCATTGAGCTCATGCATGACAACCGGCACGCCGCCCACGGCATACAGGTCGATAAGCGGGCGCGGGCCAGAAGGCTGCAGCTTCACCAAGTGCGGAGTGCGGGCGCTTGCCGCGTCCCAGTCGTCCATGGTGATGGGATGGCCGGCCGCCATGGCGATGGCGGTCAGGTGCAGCACCGTGTTGGTGGAGCCGCCAAACGCCATATCGCATTCCATGGCGTTGTGAATTGCCGCCTCAGAGATGATGTCTTTGATGCAAATGCCCTTTTCGAGCAGCTCCATGACCTTCATGCCTGCATGCTTTGCCAGACGCAGGCGCTCGGAGTACACAGCGGGGATGGTGCCGTTGCCGGGAAGCGCGATGCCCAAAGCCTCGCACAGGCAGTTCATCGAATTCGCGGTGAACATGCCCGAGCAGCTACCGCACGTGGGGCATGCGGTATCTTCGTAGTACTTGAGCTGCTCTTCGGTCATCGTGCCGGCGCTCACCTGGCCCGCGCCGTCGAACAAGGTGTTCAGGTCGGTCGTAGGACCGCAGTTGCAACCAGCTTCATGGCCGGGAAGCATGGGGCCGCCGGAAACGAACACCGTGGGAATGTTCACACGCAGGGCGCCGAGCACCATGCCGGGAACGATTTTGTCGCAGTTGGGAATGCATACGGCAGCATCGAATTGGTGTCCCTGAACAGCGCATTCGAAGCTGTCGGCGATGGCCTCGCGGGAAACGAGCGAGTAATGCATGCCATCGTGGTTCATGGCAATGCCGTCGCACACGCCGATGGTGGAAATCTCGAACGGAACGCCGCCGGCCATATAAATGCCAGCCTTCACGGCTTCGCAGATTTTATCGAGGTTATTGTGACCCGGAATAATGTCGTTGCGGGAATTGAACACCGCGACGAGGGGCTTCTTCATTTCTTCATCGGTAAGGCCGTCGGCCTTCAGCAGGCTGCGGTGGGGAGCACGCGCCACGCCAACTTTAACGGCATCGCTACGAAGTTGCATCGTTTCTTCCTTCTTCCTTCAAGCGTTATCGCTAGCCCAAGGAATGCGGTCGACCGAAGACACTTCGCTCTCGATGCCTTATCACGGAAGGCGCCGGCGTTGCATACTGACGGTGGCGCGCGGTGGGTGTTCCGCGTTGACCAGCTGCGTTCAGCTTCGCTGCTCGAGGGAGTTTTCGGAGCCGTCCACCGCAGGTTCTCAGCACGCCTGCTTGCTGTGGGATGGATTCGTTCCTACTCGCCCTGTCGTCGCATTTATTGAGTGACGTTGATTATACGGAGCGCACGGCTAAGCGCAAGGGGCTATCGCGCTTTAATGCGATAAAGCGAACGAATTTCACAAAACAGTTGCGTGGATTGCGAGCAGGCAACTTTTCGCTGCGAGCGGAAACCAGTCAGCCGCTCGCACGCAAACGCGCGCCACCGGCCGTGAAGCGTTCAAATACGGCCCGCCAAATAATTGGCAAGCGAAAAATCTTCGTCAAACAAAGCCCTGCTGCGTCACAATGTCCTCGTGAAAAATATTGAGGAAGTCAAAGGAAGCACCATGTGCGAAACATGCTCAATCGAATCGAATCAGGCGCCGCAGGGCATGGCCTACGCCCCCGGAAAACCGTTCCCGGCACACCACGCGCAAAACGCGAGTGATTACCTGAATGCGGCGCTATCGGCCGAACGCTGGATTGCAACCTTCGAGCACGAGACGCCCGAAGGCATCTTCTGGCAGCAGGACGCGAGCCAGCCAATCGATCTATCGCTGTACAGCGGGTCGGCCGGCGTAGCGTATTTCTATCTGAAACTCACCGAGGTCACCGGCAGCGCCGAGTTCGCCGAGAAAGCACGCTGTGGGCTTTCCTACGCAGCCGCGCATTGGCGCGACCTGCTGCTTCCCGAGCAAGCCGCCTTCCAAGATAACCGCGAGGGCGTGCCTGGCGTGCACCTAGGCGCCCACATGGGCGTTGGCGGCGTGGGCCTCGTGCTCATCGAAGGCGCTAAAACCTTCGCGGAAAGCAGAGACGCCGAAAAGTATCGCCGGGCGGCACAAGCAATCGGACGCTTCTATACCGACGAATCTACGCAGCAAGGCGAAAGCGGCCCCTATTGGACCGGCAGCCCCGCGTTGCTGATGGACGGTGGCATTATGCTATTCCTCATCGCGCTCTACGAAACGTTCGGCGATCAGCAGTTGCTTGAATTCATCAAGGCCGCTGGCGCACAATACCTGCACTGGGGCGCGGAAAGCCCGCGCGGCGGCATCGATTTCAACGGCGCGGGCATCGAAACCCCGTTCGATTGGCCGAATTTCGCCTTCGGGAGCGCTGGGTCGGGATATCTGCTCGCGCATCTTTTCCGCATCACGGGCGATGCGCGTTATCTTGAAGTTGCACGCAGATGCGCCGATTTCCTCGACGCCGTAGCCGTGCCGCAAAAACGAGGCAAGCTCCTCCCCCACAAATTGGGCGGAGATGACGAATTCACCGTCTTCTACTTGGGATATTGCCACGGCATCGCAGGAACATTGCGCTTCCCCACCCTGATGGGGACCCTCGACAACGATATTCGTTGGGCAACGATGGTCAATCAACTCGCCGACGGAGCCGAAGCGCTCGGCGCACCCGGGCATATGTCGGCTGGCCTCTGGAATACCGTATGCTACTGCTGCGGTCACGCCGGCATGGCGCATACATTCTTGGGTCTGTACTGCATCGATGGGTCGCCGCGCTGGCGCGAGTTCGCCACACGCTGCGGCGATATATTGCTGGGCTCGATGAAAACACACGCCGACGGGTCGGCCTCTTGGCCTTTCGCATGGGAGCGAGTGCACCCCGAAGAGCTCTCGCAGCGCATCGGTTTCTACGACGGCGCAGCTGGCATCGCATCCACGTTACTCGAACTGTTCATGCTTGAACGCGGCGATTATCACTGGCCACGCATGATCGACGACCCCTTTCCCGAGGACCCGCGCCGCTAAACGCAAGCCCATCCCAAGTCGCGCCACCGGTAAAACATTCCACACACACCTCGTATTCAAGCGCCTTGCCAGCATCTGAACGCCAGGCATCGGATTGGCAACGCCCGCATCGCCCCAACAGTTCGCGCGTGAGCCGCCAGGTACCATAGTAGGTGCGCGGAAAGGAAGCTTACATGCAGCCATCGAGCACTCTTCAACCCATCGGCACGCAGCAGCACGTCGAAACCCACCCAGACACCACCGAGGCCGAAGAGCAATCTCTTCCCTCGATCGATTTGCCGCCCGATGCCGATTTCTACGGCGATTACTTACAGAAACTAAAGGAAATTACCTGGCGTTTTGAGATATCTCTCGAGACGTATTTAATGGAGCGCGGCATAAACCGCGAGCGCAAGCCTATTTCATCGTGGAAAACGCGCATCAAGTCGCCCGACAGCATGAGGGAAAAACTCATCAAGCGAGGATACGAACCTACTGCCGAAAATGCCGTATACGCCGTACATGATGCAGCTGGCGTGCGCGTGATTTGCCCACTCGTCGACGACGTCGCATCGGTCGCGCAGTTCATTCGCGAGCTCCCATGCTTCGAGGTCGTGCAGGAAAAAGACTACATTTTGCACCCAAAGCCAAACGGATATCGCAGCTACCATATGATTCTTGCGCGCACGAACGATTCGGAACTCGACCCCGATGCAACGAGGCGAGCCGCGGCCAAGGCGGCCATTGAAGCGCAAGAGATTTCCCTGTCGCAGCTTATCGACCAACTGAATACATCGGGTACATTCGATACCGTCGAGTCAAAGGAGGCCGAAGCGCAGACTGGCGATAATCGCTTCGAATTCGGCCGTCGCATGTGCGTCGAAGTTCAACTTCGCACCATCGCGATGGATAGCTGGGCAAGTATCGAGCATGATCTCAAATACAAGAAAGATGTGCCTAACCAAGAGTTTTTACAGGCTGAGCTCAAACGCTGTGCCGACGAGATGGCGGCGACCGATCTGTCGTTGCAAACTATCGCCGACTTGATCAACGTAAAGTAAATCGGCAAAAAGTGACAAAAGTTGCGAATTCGGGGGCGTATTTGCCGGAATCGCCGCACTTCGAGGACCCATACAAGCCGTTTCAGAGTAGAGGTTGGCC